>JBEPXL010000505.1:0-3416 GCA_041641935.1 Desulfobacteraceae bacterium
CGAAGCGGAACGGAAACGAAAGAAAGCGTCCACAATCTGGGCGTTCCAGGTGCCGGGCACCTGGGGAGTGAAGTAAAATACAGCCTGTACCAGCAGAAAGCAGATACCGATGATCACCAGCGCCGGGAAAAGTGGTCTGTGTTTACCGGTGCTCAATCGTGAAGGTCCTGGCAAAGAAATCGTCTTCAGAGATCCCGGCGGCGATGGACGCCACATCGGGATATTCCTCCCCTTCAATGAGAACGGAACCTCTCAGATTTCCCCCGATGGATGCAGGTCGTTCCGCAGCGGCAGAGAGTTGTCGCCGTTTCCTGCGGAGCTGCCGGATCTGACGGACAATCTGTTCCGCAAGCGCAGGTTTTCCGTCTGCCGGTGCTGAAGTATACGCATGATAGAGGGATTCCAGTTCTGTCAGCCGCCTGTCAGCCGCCAGCAGATAGAACCGTTCCAGACCGGTCTGATCGTCGAGGGAGAACCAGTTGTTACCGGCGGGAATATAGTATCCCTTCCCTGCGGCATAATCGTCCGAAAACTGTTCAAACGTGTAGGGAAACAGCAGGGCGATATCATCCCGGCTACTCCGGTAAAACAGGTAAATGTAGCAGGAAGTTTCCGGTTTTACAAAGAAACGGAAACGGTCCCCGGAATGGAGGATGGTGTCTTCCGTCACCGGAACCAGCCGCCGCTCCGTCTCGCCCGACGGAATAACGCCGAAGGCCCAGTCAAAGCGGATACCGGGCGCCTTATTCTCCTGGGCGGAAATGTGCGGGGAATTCAGTACAAGGAAGGAAGTAAACACCAGGACTGCCAGTAAAAGCCGAATGCTCGGATAATGTTTCATGGGCTTCTCCTGTGATGGAGGGATTCGATACAGCTTCGATTTTTTCCTGCTGAAGATACATGCCTGTGTCAATGGCGGAATCGGTACCCGACGCAGAATTTCATTTCCTGCACTGAAGTTCCGGCCACCAGACGGGAATGGGTATCCTGACGGCAAAAACTTGGCACTTCTTTTCCGGTCTGCTATAGATATACTTCGCGTCCAGATAAATGTACCTTCAACATGAACATGATAATCATGCTGCAGGATCAATGGAAGGGGCAGGAGAGGCCAGCTGAAAAGACGGATGAGGCATACTGCCATACCGACGTTCCACACTCACCCCGCCAGCCCGACCTGCCGCACCGCGCGTTCCAGCTGTTCCAGCCGGGTTTCCAGTTCCCCGGTATAGCCGATGGAAAACCGGAGCAGGCCGGGGGAGAGTCCCATCCGCTTCTGCTCTTCGGGCGGGATTTCAGAGGATGTGGTCGAACCGGAGCAGGACATGAGGGTGTCAAAGTATCCCAGAGAGACGGCAATCAGGCCGAACCGTTCCTGGTTCTGCAGAATCCCCATCAGTTCATCGGCTTTTTTTCTGGTTCTGCAGTCAACGGTCAGCATGCCGCCGTAGCCGTATTCCGGATTCATCAGGGAGGTCATCAGTTCGTGCTGCGGATGGGACGGCAGGCCGGGATAGCGCACATCCGCGCCCAGTTCCTCCAGCCGGCGCGCCACCGCCATCGCCCGCCGGCTGTGTTCCCGCATCCGGAGGGCCAGGTGGGGAATCCGCTGGATGACATCAAAGGCCGCGCCCGGATCCATGGTGGGACCGAAGAGCATCAGACGTCCGGTATGCAGGTCCATCTGCCGGTGAATGAAGGCCCTGCTGCCGCAGATGGCCCCGGCGATCATGTCGCTGGCCCCGTTGATGAATTTGGTGAGGGAGTAGACCACAATATCCGCGCCCAGCCGATGCGGCGAAAGAAGCATGGGGGAAAAGGTATTGTCCACCACCAGCGGAATGTTCCGATTCCCTGCAAGCCGGGAAAGAGACGGAATATCCGCGATGGCCAGGGTGGGATTCCCGATGCTTTCCGTGTACAGCAGGCGGGTTTGCGGGGTAATGGCATTTTCCCAGGCCGTGATATCCGAGGGATCGACAAAGGTGGTGGTGATGCCCATTTCCGGAAAGAGTTCGGCAAGAAGTGCATGGGTTCCGCCGTAAATGGTACGGCTGGAGACGATATGGTCCCCTGCCCTGCAGAGCTGGAGAAGTGTGCAGGAAATGGCGGCCATGCCGCTGGCGGTGCCCAGCGCCGCTTCTGTTCCTTCCATTGCTGCCAGATAGCGGGACATGATATAGACGGTCGGATTGAAATGACGGCTGTAGAGATAGCAGCCGCCTTTATCGGGTCCGCGGAGCCCTTCGAATATCTCGGGCATGGTCCCCGGTTCCATGACGGTAAAGGTGGAAGACCGGGAAATGGACGGACAGACACCGCCATGTTCACCGAATTCCCGTTTGACTTCACAGATGGCCTGTTCGGGACTGAACCGTTGCATCGTGCCTCCTTTCCTGCTTATGTTGGTTGCCGATCCATACAGGTTACCCGGTTCCCGTTCTGTTGGCAATGTAATTCATGGAAATGAAGGGAAAAACCAGTCTCAGGCACTTCAACGGCACTGCCTGACTTCTCCGGACAATCGTCCGTCACAGGGTCATCAGTTCCATTATGGCAGATAAAACGCACTGGAACATACTGCTGAAAGGCAGCACGGCATGGAACCGGTGGCGCAGCGAAAAGTCCGGCCAAAAGCCGGACCTGCGCAGGGCGGACTGCACCGGCATGGATCTGTCCGGTTTCGATCTCCGGGATGCGGACCTGCCCCATGCGGTCTTCACCGATGCGGATTTGCGGGACGCACTGCTGAACGGAGCTGATCTCCGGAATGCCGATTTTACCCGTGCGGACCTTTCCGGCGCGGATCTGGGGGAGGCGGTGCTGATGGGAGCCGATCTCAGTGAAGCGATCCTGAATGAAGTGAATCTGCGGCGGGCGGACCTGAGCGGCGCAGATCTGACCGATGCAATTCTCGAAAACGCCAGTCTGGCAGAAGCGGTTCTGCGCGAGGCAGTCCTGAATAGTACGGATCTGAGTGAGGCGGACCTCTCCGGTGCAAATCTGTCCCAGGCGGACCTGAGCGGGGTCAATCTCAGCCGGACCGATCTGAGCGGAGCGGATCTGACCGATGCGGACCTGAGCGGGGCCAGCCTGAGCGGGGCACTTCTTGTGGAAACCTTTCTCAATGAAGCGGTTCTGAAAGACGCCGTGCTGAAAGGTGCAGACCTCCGGGATTCATTTCTCAATCTGGCGAACCTGTCCGGAGCGGACTTCACAGGGGCAAACCTGAGCGGGGTAAGCTGCAGGGGCGCCGATCTGTCCGGATGTGATCTCACCCGTGCCAGTCTGAGCGGCGATTTCAGTGATGCGGTCTTTTCCGGCGCAGCATTCGACAGAACGGTTCTGAACGGGGCCAGACTGAGCGGCGCGGACCTGCGGGGTATTGATCTCCGCAGTGCCGACCTGAGCGGCGC
>JBEPXL010000506.1:0-3411 GCA_041641935.1 Desulfobacteraceae bacterium
AAAACCGATTTTCATTGATTATTTTTGTCCTTGTTACCTGCATTTACTGCATATGGCTAAGAATATTCCTGACGTCAGTTGAGCCTGTCTTTTGGGCGGGTCGGCGTAGCATATTTTTCAAGGAAATGCTTCAAAAAACGATACCGCCGCGTCACGGGAGCCACCAGCCGATCTACATATTCCAGGTCCTGCCAGTCAAACAGACCAAAGCGGATGATCCCCCAAATATAAATGATGGTTGCCAAGGGAAGCAGCACGATCGGTGCAATTTTATGATAAGAATAACCAATATTGAGCAATATGGCAGTGGCTGCCGCAAAAACAGTACAGATGAACATACGTCGCAAAGGAAAGTTGAGTTTCATATGAGGCATCAAGAACAGAACAGCCATCGTAAAACTCAGCAGATGGCCCGTTGCAGTCGCATACACAGCGCCCATATAACCAAACATCGGTATCCAGTACATGTTCAAGAGTACATTCAGCGCCCCGCCGGCGGCCGATATGTAGAACTGCTCCTTTGTCCGCCCCAGGGCCCCGACAAGGCAGGTAAAAAACGGCACTCCGAACGCCCGCATGACCATCAGCATGGCAAGCCATGTCAGTCCAGGTGCTGCGGGAATATACTGCGGACCCGCAACAATCTCAACAATCAGCGGTGAAAGCACTGACATCCATACACCCAGCGGAAGCAGAAACCAGAACAGGTGCTTTACCATGAAAGTAAAAAGCGCCTCAAGGCGTTTCAGATTCTGATCCGCATAGAATTCGGCCGATGCAGGAAACATGACCGACCGTAGAAGGGTCGGAACAAAGGCCAGCATCAGCGCGACATTTCTGGCAACCTCATAATAGCCGATTCCCTCGGCTCCCTTCCCCATACTGGCCAGCATCAGCTGATCCGCATAGGTATACACCAGACGGAAAATCTGTGAAAAGATGAGGGGCAAGCCGAATACCAGTACCGGGCGAACTGTATGCAGCGTCTCGGAAAAATCAGGTCTTTCCAGAATGGGAGATACTTTTTTGAAATAATACCAGGCAATGGTCACCGCAATAATGAAAAAGGCAACCTGCTGCGCAACGACAATACCCAGAAGATGGTATCCGCCCAGCGCGGCAATGATCGGAAGTCCTGTTGAAGCAAAGGCCCCCACGATTCGCACCACAAGAAGGGACCGCCATGCCTGAAACCCCTGAAGCGCGTTGCCCAGAGGACCTTCCATGGCCTGGATGACAATTCCGATCAGCAGGAGCCGTACCAGCCACATGATATCCGGGAGAGACAGATTCTCTGCTGCGGGATATTTGCTCAGCCAGGTGATCAGTTCCTTTTCAAATACCAGAACCAAGCTAAGGCATACTGAAATGGTTACCAGGCGGATCAGTCCTGCTGCCCGCATGGTGGCCCCGATATGCGTATAGTCTTTTCTGCCACGTGCGGCAGCCAGAAACTGAATGACAGCATCTCCGGTTCCGAGCTGTATAAATTTACCGATAAATTCCCGGAAAACACCGAAAATGCCGAGGATTCCATAGAGTTCAGGCCCCAGAACCCGGGCCACAATCATCATCCGGGGAATCCGGAGGACATTTTCTATCATGGATGCAGCCGTGCCGGTCCACATCCCTTCCCAGACTTTTTTCGTCAGACTCATGGAAGCCTTATCTCAGCATTGTATGCAGAACGGAAAGATTACTCTCCCACGAGTACCGGCTTTCCACACAGTAACGGGCATTCTGCCCGAGTACGGCACCTCGGTCCGGCTCCCGGAGCAGTTCTGATATCTGGTCCGCAAAACCGGCCGCATCACCGGCCACAAGAAGATCTTTGCCCGGAATCGCTGCAATCCCTTCCAGTCCTTCGGGCGTTGTCACAACCGGTTTTCCCATCGCCATCGCCTCCAGAACCTTGTTCTGAATTCCACGGGCGATCCGCAGCGGAACCACACAGATATCAGCCATTGCAACATAATCCCGCACATCATCCACAAAACCGGTTACCACTACACCCTCTGTCTGTGCAAGCGCCTGAACTTCCGGGGCAGGACGACTTCCAACGATATAAAAGGTTATATCCGGTCTGTTCTTCCTGATCTTCGGAAATACATGGCGGACAAACCAGATGACGCCTTCGATATTGGGCCAGTAATCCATCGCACCAGTGAAGACCAGGGCAGTCCCCTTCTTCACAAGTGGTGATACATAATCCGGTTTGAAAAAATCAATATCCACACCATTCGGAACAGCCAGCAGATTGCCACATGCGATCCGGTTCAGAAAGAGGGTTCGTTCGGATTCACTGACCAGCAGAAGATGATCAAAGGAGTTGGAAATTTTTCGTTCATATGCCTCCAGACAGCGGGATTCCCGGCGGTATATCCATCGCATCACCCCCTGGCAGTTATCGGCATACTGCCGCCATTTCAGTGAATCCATATCAATAAAATCCATAATGCTGATGCTGTCATTCAGCAGACTGTGCCAGTGGCGGGAACGGAATATATATTCTGCCGTCGGAGATGAAAAACAGAAAACAGCATCCACCCTCACCCTGTCCAGAAGGCGATCCATATTATTCTGAAGTTTTGCAGAATGAAAATAAGGGACAGAGATCGGCAGACCGGCGGAAAAGGCGGTGATGCTTGCCGCTTTCTTCAGGCGGGGATGAATGGTGTCGGAATACAGTTCCTGCACCAGCGGTGACAGGTCATGCACATATCCCCTGTCACCGGGATCATCTATCAGGAAGGAAAGATATACTTCATGATGCCGGGATAGATAACGTAAGATATTGTAGGATCGGATTTTATCGCCTTTGTTCGGCGGATAGGGAATACGATGGCTTATGAACAGTATTTTCAAGTAAAATCACTTTACAGGTTCAGATGAAGAGATCAGAGGCTGATGTACTTTCGAATCCGCGGACCGATCAGGCGGGTTACAGGAACGGGAAGACGTTGCCAGATCTCTATGGCACGGCCATAATTTGATTTATCCGATCTGCCATTCTGGTGGCAGTCATTGCCGCCCAGGCATATGGACTGCCAGTACAGCGGGAAAGGTTCCGCCCCCCACTGTTTTTTAAATTTGTAGGTTCCCTCATCCGGAGATGATCTTCCAAAGTCAAAGTATTCATAGCGATTATTGCAGGCATATTCCAGCATGGTCCAGTATAACAGCATATTCGGACTCAGCCGGCTGTACTCACGGAGTGCGGATGCCCAGGGATTTTCCAGAACATTCTTATAGCCCACAATCATGCTGCATGCCAGTGGATTATTATCCTTGTAGACAAGGATTAATTTTGCTTTTCCTGGAAACTCCTTCAGAACATTTTCAATCATCACACGCGAATGAACCGGAGAGCCCAGATCCCGCATGTTTATAGAAAAAACCCTATAAAAATCA
>JBEPXL010000507.1:0-3403 GCA_041641935.1 Desulfobacteraceae bacterium
CCACTTGCCGTATTCGGGGGCCGCGATGGCGGCGATTCGACTGCCGTCGGGAGAAAACTGCTGATGCCACAGCTGGTAATACTCCGCGCCCCATATCGGGGTGCCGTTTTTGGCCATCATCCATTTTCCCCCTTTTCGGGCCGGGGCGATCACTGCGCCGTTTTTGGGATGGATGGCCGGCTCCCATATGCAGTCGAAGGTTTTGTCCCAGCATTCCCCGTTCACCGCGATGGTGTAATCATAGAGGTTGAGCCGGACGTCCGAGGCCACCGTGTCGCCGCTTTCATTGAAGACCACCCGCCAGGTGTTGACGAAATTCCGATCCCAGGCCTTTCCGTCCACCGCCACCGAATAGGCGCCTTTTTGAAAGGTTTCGATGTCTCCGGAGGAAAAATTCACCGTCTGTATCGATGCGCTTGTTCGGCTACCGTCGGGGCTCAGGGAATAGTCGAACAGGTTGGAAAAGGTATTTTCCCAGAGCTCACCATCTACAGCTACGCCGTATTCCATATCCTGCTGCACCGCCACCGCGATGTGTTTCCCGTCCCGACTGAAACGGGTGTCCCAGACATAGCCGTAATTGTTCTCCCAGGCCGCATCATCCACCGCCACCGTCCATTCGCCCATGTCGGCGGCCAGTACCGTCAGCCTTCCGTCCGGAGAAAACCGGAGGTACCACAGCTTTTCAAAGACGCTTTCCCACTGCCTGCTGTTGACGCAGACGCTGAATTCGGCTTCATCCACATTGACGATGGCGGCGATCTGTTCTCCGTCCGGGCTCGCCTGGGGCTCCTCCACCCAGTTGAATTCCTTTTCCCATTGGCTGAAATGGGTAATGTGCTTTTCCCCTTTCGACCAATCCCAATCCTTCATGTCGTTCATTCTGTTTTCTCCTTTAATGCCTCAGTTTCCTTGCCGTTTTCATGAAAATATCATTTTTATCTCATCATCAGGTCGGAAGCGAGTTTGACCAGGTCCTCGGCCTCGGGCGGCTTTTCCATGTATGCATCTGGGTCCGGTATGACCTTGTCCGTCTGCCTGTTGAGCATCTTCAGATAATGGCAAAAGGTCTTTCGGGCGATGGCCGACAACATAATGACCGGGATGCCCTTCAATAGGTTGTCGGCCTTGAGCCGGCGATACATTTCCACGCCCCCCTCGTTGGGCATCATGACATCGAGGATGATCAGGTCAGGTAACAGGTCTCTCGCTCTTTGAATGCCCTCCTTGCCGTCCCGGGTCGCGATCGGCTCGAAACCGTTGACTTCCAGCAATGTGGAAATGAAAATCCGCATGTCCAATTCATCTTCCACAATGAGAATTTTTTTTCGTTCCATGTCGAAACCTCATCAATGCGGCAGGGCGAATTCAAGAACCTTGGCCGTCCATTACGCTTCCACGACCTTGTCCGGGTGATTGACGCTGGCCACCGGGCAGGAGGCCCGAAGGACCACCTGTTCCACCGTGCTGCCCAGTTCCGCCTCTTCGGGATCGATCTGTTTGGCGTGGTGGGCCATGACGATCAGGTCTCCCTGTTTTTCCCGCGCGAATTTGAGAATCTCCACATAGGGAACCCCCTCCCGAACCTCGACATCGAAGTTGTCGAACCCATTCATTTTTGAGAGGTACCGCTTCTTGATCTTTTCCTGAGCCTTGGTCAGGGTGTCCTCGATCGATTCCTGGGATTTGAGCTGCCCGCCGTAGCCGATATCCAGGGCATGGAAGATATGGAGCTTGGCCCCGACCTCCCGGGCCAGGTTGTAGGCGAAGTGGTAGGCCGAATCGGCGGGTTTGGAAAAATCGGTTCCGTAGACGATGTTGGAAAAGAGCTTCCAGCAGGTGGTGCACGGCCGGCTGATGATCACCACCGGACACCGCGCCGATTTGGTCACCTTGTGCATGGTGCTGCCGCCGACGCTCCGGTACCGGGTCGCCCCGACCTCTTCCTTGCGGGTATGGGAGCCCATGATGATCAGATCGACATCCTCCTGCCGGGCCTTTCTCAGGATTTCCGTAGACGGGACCCCAACGATGGCGTCGAATTCCACATTCGAATCCGGGTGCATCAGGCTTTCATAATTGGTCCGCATCTCCTCCTTGACCCAATCGAAGTAGTCGTCGTTGTAATCGACCCTCTCCTTGAGTTTGAAATCCTCCACCGACTGGCCGCTGAAGCCTCTGCCGGGCATGCCGACCACATGGAAGACGGTGAGTTTGGCGCCCCACTTCTGTTCCAGGTCGAAGGCCACCTGTGCCGCGTTGTCACAATTGGGCGATGCTGTGGTTGCGAATAAAATTTTCTTAAACATATTTTACCTCCTTAAGTCACAATGTGTTGGCGTTCCATGGAAACTGAGTTCCCATGCGATCCCTTCCATGAATTCAAACAGGGTGTAGATGGTATCGAACTCGAAGACGTCCACCTCATCCCCGAAAACCACATGTTTCAGCCGCCCCAGCCGAAGCGGTAAATCCAAAAGATCGACCATGTTGATGAACCGGATTTCAAAGGCTTCCTCGCCTTGCACCCCTTTCAGGGCGTTGTAGATCTCCAGCCGTTTTTCCGGAAAACCGATCATTTCCACCGTCTTTGACAGTTCGAGATAGTTGATGCCGTCGTAGGAGCATCCTTGCGCCGGGGCCTTCCGGTAATCCGACATGAGCGTGGGAAAGAAGTCGTTCAGGTTCAGATACACCGGATACCGCTTGATCATTTTAAAGAAACTTCTAAGGGTATATTCCGGGTCGGGAGATACCTGGTGACCTAAAACCCGCAGCGGTTCGCCGTCGAAAGGTCTCCCCGATACCGCTATTTGTCCGTCTGCTTGTAATTGAATCGAATTCATCGCATTTCATCCCACTTGTCTAGTCTCGGTTTGCAACAAAGTGTTTGATTTTTATTATTGCACAGCGTGTGCCAAAGAGTAAAAAAGAAAGTGTTGTGAAGAAATTAAAATAATTTCAATTAGTTAATGTGGATATTCGGAAGCAATGTGGAAAGGGTAGTCCGGATTGGATGTTGCAATAATTGCAACAAAATGTTGAGTTGGATTCTTGGCGCGCAATTGGTGGGCCATCGAAGTGTAGCAGTTCTTATTTATTTAAAAGTAATCTAAACAAATTGTTAAAAGTTTAATCGGACGGAGGATGGTGTGATCGGGAGGTAGGTTTTCGGGCGTGGAAACGCTATGCATCAATATGATGCATGATGCAGAATGCAATTCTTTGGGGGAAAAAAAGAGGATTCAAGCGGGAATTCAGTTCGGAACAGTCCACACGGTTCGGTGGAGAGCGACAGCGCAGTCGTCAGGATGGGGAAAGAGAGAGGGCTTAAGTTCTATCCGGATATATTGAGCTTTTTCATCTTTCGCCATAAGGTGGATCGATCGATGTTGAGGGCTCG
>JBEPXL010000508.1:0-3399 GCA_041641935.1 Desulfobacteraceae bacterium
CTCAACCTGCCGGAAGGCGTTGAAATGGTGATGCCGGGGGACAACGTCAAAATCAGTGCCGAACTGATCACCCCCATCGCCATGGAAAAAGAACTCCGCTTCGCCATCCGCGAAGGTGGCAGAACGGTCGGCGCCGGCGTGATCAGCAATATTATCGAGTAACGATCCGGAGGCAGCCCTGGTTCGGGTGAGGGGGAATCTGGCCGGATAGATTTGGCGGGAAAGGATGGTATCGCGCAGGAGATGCGAATGGGTGAATACGGTTCGCCTGCGTGAGAACAGCGTGCAGGCCAGTAGCTCTAACGGCAGAGCGTCGGACTCCAAATCCGAGTGTTGGGGGTTCGAATCCCTCCTGGCCTGCCATCTTCACGAAAGCCAATTCTTGCATGGAGGAAGCTCAAGGCGTGACTAGACCCGCCGGGGTCTGGATCAACTTTGAGCTTTCCATATTTTTAGGAGCATAATGGGACGGTTACAGAGAAAGAAAAAGACGGTCAAGAAAAAGACCCAGAAAAGTGATACCGTGTCTGCGCCGTCTGCTCAGACGGAGAGCCTGAACAAACCAACGGCGGCTGCCGCTTCCGGCACTCTCCAGAAAAAGCAGCCCCCGGCTCCCCAGCGGAAGACATCTGCGACGGCCCCGGAGAAGAAGAACTTTATCGACAAAAGTATCCAGTTTCTCAGAGAGGTCAAGGCCGAGCTGAAAAAAGTGACCTGGCCGTCTCGGAAACAGACGATCGGCTCAACGGTGCTGGTGATTGTGGTGGTGATGATCATATCCCTCTTTCTCGGTGCCGTGGATATGATCCTGTCGAGTTCGATTCGTCTGATTCTTCAATAGGGCGGGGTGAAGTCAATGGCGTTGAAATGGTACGTTGTTCATGTGTATTCAGGCTTTGAAAACAAGGTGAAACAGGCCCTGGAAGAGCGCATCAAGACCTTTTCGAATCCGGACAAGTTCGGTGAGATCGTTGTGCCGACCGAGCAGGTGGTCGAGCTGGTCAAGGGAAAGCGCAAGACATCTTCCCGCAAGTTTTATCCCGGTTATATTCTGGTTCAGATGGAACTGGATGAGGAGACCTGGCATATCGTCAACGACACCGACAAGGTAAGCGGGTTTCTGGGAGGGAGAGAAAAACCGGCCCCGATTTCCGACAGGGAAGCCGCCCAGATTCTGGACCGGATGAAGGCCGGAGAGATGAAGCCGAAGCCCAAATATCATTTTGAATTCGGAGATGAAGTCCGCGTCATCGACGGGCCGTTTAACAATTTTAACGGTACGGTCGAAGATGTCAATCCGGAAAAGGGCAAGATCAAGGTTCTGGTCAGTATCTTTGGCCGTTCAACGCCGGTGGAACTGGATTTCGTTCAGGTGACTAAATTATAAGCAATGTTCTGAAGAAGGATGTCTGAACCTGTTCCGGCTGCTGCCGGATGGCTCAGCCTCTTCGCTACCAGGAGTGAATCGGAATGGCAAAAAAGGTTATAGCACAGATCAAACTGCAGGTAATGGCGGGGAAGGCGAATCCGTCACCGCCCATCGGCCCCGCCCTCGGTCAGCACGGGGTCAATATCATGGATTTCTGCAAGGCGTTTAATGCCCGTACCGCTCAGGATGAAGGAATGATCATCCCGGTGGTCATTACCGTCTATCAGGACCGGACCTTTACCTTTATCACCAAGACACCGCCGGCTTCTATTCTGCTCAAGAAAGCAGCCAAAATCGCAAAAGGCGCAGGCGATCCGAAACGGGATCGTGTCGGTCAGGTGACACAGGCGCAGGTTGAGGAGATTGCGAAACAGAAAATGCCGGACCTGAATGCCAATGATCTGGACGCGGCCTGCCGGATTGTCGCCGGGACCGCCAGAAGCATGGGAATTGAAGTCGTCTGAATTGTGCCGGAAGACGATCCGCGAAACCTGTGGAAGTCGAGAATAACGTAAGTAAGGAGTGAGAGAAACAATGCCGAAGCGGGGTAAAAAATACAGAGAAGCCAAACAGACAGTGGAAGCGGGCCAGCTCCTCGACTTTACCGAAGCGGTACAGCGGGTGATCGACGTCTCCTATGCCAAGTTTGACGAGACATTCGATATCGCTGTCCGGCTGGGGGTGGACCCGAGACATGCCGATCAGATGGTCCGGGGAACCGTCGTACTGCCTAACGGACTCGGTAAGGAAGTGCGGGTTCTGGTCTTTGCCAAAGGCGAAAAAGAGAAGGAAGCCCAGGATGCCGGGGCCGACTATGTGGGCAACGAGGATCTGATCGAAAAAATCAAGGAAGGCTGGTTTGAATTCGACAAGGCCGTGGCGACGCCGGATATGATGGGGTCCGTCGGTAAAATCGGCCGTCTGCTCGGCCCGAGAGGCCTGATGCCGAATGCCAAAACCGGCACGGTCACCTTCGATATCACCAAGGCCGTCAACGAACTGAAGGCCGGTAAAATCGATTTCCGGGTGGAAAAGGCGGGCATCGTTCACGCACCGATGGGCAAGATCTCTTTTGGCAAGGATAAGATTCTAGAGAATGCGACCGCCTTTCTGGATACCATTCTGCGGCTCAAACCGGCCGCGAGCAAAGGCGCCTATCTCAGAAGCATTGCGGTTTCAACGACGATGGGACCCGGATTCAAGGTCGATACTGCTTCCATAAAAGACCTGTTCAAGTAAAACTGTAATTATTGATCGGGCTGTCGGAGCGAAACGGCTGTTGATACGGCGTTTCGCTTTTCAACCTTCACACCCGGTTTTTCTTTTTCCATCTTTCATTACTTCATTATCAACCTGTCAAAGACCGTAGGTACTCACTGGTTTAATCGACCTCTGTCGGCCTACCGAGACGGGTAGGAATTGCCACTTTGCCTACCTCCGGTTTTTTTGCAGAGCGAAAGGGGGTGTTGTCACTCAGATGAGACTAGAACAGAAAAAAGAAATCGTCCAGGAAATTCAGGATAAGTTCACCCGTTCCAAGGTGGTGATCGTCACCGATTACAAAGGTCTCGATGTCGCCAAGATGAACGACCTCCGGCGTCGTCTCCGGGAGGCGGGCGTGGAGTATCAGGTGGTCAAGAATACCCTCCTGACGATTGCCGCCGAGAATACCGGTGTCGAGGTGATCCGCGAGAGCTTCAAGGGGCCCAGCGGCATTGCGCTCAGCTATGATGATCCCGTGGCCCCGGCCAAGGCGCTGAGCGATTTTGCCAAAGACAACGACAAGTTCGAAATCAAAATCGGTGTCATGGACGGAAGGGTCATGAGCATTGACGATATCAAAGCGCTGTCGTCTCTCCCGTCCCGTGAGGTGCTGCTGTCCCAGCTGCTTTCGGCTCTCAATGGTGTCCCGACATCATTTGTACGACTCCTGAATGCGCTGCCGCAGCAGTTTATGAATGTCCTGCTGG
>JBEPXL010000509.1:0-3399 GCA_041641935.1 Desulfobacteraceae bacterium
GATATCGATGAAGTCGACCACCGTGGGCCGTTTGAGTACCTGGGCCATCCGCCGCCCGCCGATGAAATAGGGAGAAACGACCCGTGACACCCCCGCCCGTTTCAGCTTGTCCTCGTTTTTGATATCGGAACTCCGGGAGAGAACGAAAATATCCGACCGGAGCCCTTTGGCCGTCAGGGTGATAAAGACATTGTTGGCATCCGACCGGACGGCGGTGACAAGCCCCTTTGCCTGCATGATACCGGCTTTCAGCAGGGCCTCATCCGAGGTGGCATCCATCTGGAGGTAGAGGTATTTCGCCTTTTCCAGTTCGTCGAGGGCAGCGGGATCCTGTTCAATGATGACAAAGTCGACACTGTCCGCCTTGAGTTCCCTGCAGATGATCCGGCCGATCCGCCCGAAGCCGCACACGATAAAGTGGTTTTTCAGATTTTTGATCTGTTTTTCCAACCTTCGCCTCTCAAACGTTCTCCGGAGTTCTCCTTCAATGAATGTCCGTACAATGACACCGATGGAATAACCGCCGATGCTGATACTCGTGATGATGACAATCACGGTGACAAACCGGCCGGCTTCGGACAGGGGTTTGATTTCCGAAAAACCGACGGTGCTGATGGTGATGATCGTCATGTAAAAGGCGTCGAACAGGCTCATGTCTTCGATGACCCAGTATCCGACGGTTCCGAAGGCAATGATACAGACCAGAATGAAAATCGATATATGTAACCGCCTCAGATTTAGATCCATACGTCACTTCAGGGCATCGGCGACAGGAAGGCCGTATCCTTGCAAAGTCTCCGGTTGTGGACTACAGTGTTGCAGCATACGCGTCAGTATAACGGAAAAGTTCATTTTGCGGCTGCCGCCGGAGCAGCGATTATAGATGGAATCCGACCGCGAAACAACTGAAAAAAGAGATCGGGAGAACGTAAATATGGAAAATGAGTATCCATCCGAGCACAGACTGAAACTGAGAGGGCTTCAACTGTCCGACTTTGCGGACGTAAAAATCATAATGGATCAGGTGTACGGCGGTATGGGCGGCTCCTGGACCCGGGACCAGTATGCGGCCATGATTTCCCGGTTTCCCGAGGGGCAGATCTGCATCGAGGACAAGGGAACGGTCGTCGCGGCGGCGCTGAGCCTGATCATCGACTATGCCAAGTACAGCGGCCGCCATACCTATGACGATATCGTGGGGGACGGTCATCTGAAAAACCATGATCCGGACGGGGATTATCTCTACGGCATCGACCTGTTTGTCCATCCTGACTACCAGGGGCTCCGTCTGGGCCGGCGGCTGTATGACGCCCGGAAGGAACTCTGCGAACAGCTCAATGTCCAGGGGATGCTGGTGGGCGGGCGCATTCCCAACTACCGGAAGTATGCCGACGAACTGACGCCCCAGGAGTATGTCCGGCGGGTCAGGAACAAGGAGATTGTCGATCCGGTGCTGACCTTTCAGCTGGCAAATGATTTCCACGTCAAGAAGATCCTCAAGAACTACATTCCAGAAGACCGCCAGTCCCGTTCCTATGCCGTGCTGCTGGAGTGGAACAATATCTACTTCGAAGCCACCCAGAAACTGTTCGGTGCAAAAAAGACCTACCTCCGCCTCGGCGTCGTGCAGTGGCAGATGCGGCTGTTCAGTTCCTTCGAGGAATTTATCCATCAGGTCGAGTTTTTTGTGGATACCGTCTCCGGCTACAATTCGGATCTTGTCCTGTTTCCGGAACTGCTCAATGTGCCGCTGATGTCGGCCTTCAATCAGGAAGACCCGGCCGAGGCGATCCGGTCCCTTTCCGAATACAGTGAACCCTACCGGGAGGAACTGATCCGGATGGCGCTGGCCTACAACATCAACATCGTCGGGGGAAGCGTGCCGGAATACCGGGACGGCAGTCTCTACAACGTTTCCTACCTCTGCCGGCGGGACGGCACATGGGACGCCCAGTACAAGATTCACATCACCCCGGATGAAACCCACTACTGGGGCGTGCGGGGCGCCGATGAACTGAAAATTTTTGAAACCGACATCGGAAAGATCGGCATTCTCATCTGCTATGATGTGGAATTCCCCGAACTGTCCCGGTATCTGGTGGACAAGGGCATGAAACTGCTGCTGGTTCCCTACTGGACCGACACCAAGAACGGCTACCTCCGGGTCCGCCGCTGCGCCCAGGCCCGGGCCATCGAAAACGAGTGCTATGTGGCCATCTCTGGCAGCGTCGGGAACATTCCCAAAGTGGAGAACATGGACATCCAGTACTCACAGGCGGCGGTCTTTACGCCGTCGGATTTTGCCTTCGCCCATGACGCGGTGGCGGCCGAGGCGACGCCCAACACGGAAATGACCCTGATGGTCGATCTCGATCTCGACCTGCTCAAGGATCTGCGGTACCAGGGCAGTGTCCGGAACCTGCAGAGCCGCCGCATGGATCTCTACCGGGTGGACTGGCTGAAATAGGGCCGCCATACCGGGCACGCCAGTAAAAAACCGCCTGCAGAACCAACGTCCTGCAGGCGGTTATATGATTTTCAGGAAAATCCCCGTCACACGGTCGAAGGCGGCAATACCGATCGGTTCCGTATCGGCGACCGGGCCATCCCTGACAACCGTTTTAACGGATCTGTTACTCTTCCATGGCTTCTTCGGTCTCTTCGTACTCCTCTTCTATCGCTTCCTCGGCCTCTTCGTACTCTTCCTCCATCTCTTCATGCTCTTCTTCCATGGCTTCCTCGGCCTCTTCGTACTCTTCCTCTACATATTCTTCCGCCTCTTCATAATCCTCTTCCACGGCTTCCTCGTATTCCTCGGCCTCCATCTCCACGACCTCTTCGTGTTCGGAATACTCACCGGACCCGGCGGCGAGGTAAAGGGTGTTACCGGCCATGACCGGGAGGCAGGACCAGTGGAGAATACCGACGGCAGCAATAACGGTGAGCATTGTGAACAGTTTTTTCATGTGTTTCTCCTTTTCGGCTCAGTGGTTATAACAGACAGATGGTGCAGGTGATCATCAGCGCACTCCGGCCACTGACAGATCGTCCTCGAACTCGTTTTTCAGTACAGAACATTTCCTGATATGGATGGACCGGGTTCCGTTTCTGTGTTGTCTGACAATGCCGCACGCTTCCACGGTGTTGCGGATCAGATTCAGGAAGAGATCACCGTTTTCGATGTGGTACTCTTCCTCATCCGCTGACAGAATCATGATGTCCGTCACATTTCCGTTCTCATCCCAGTCTGACGCAGCGATAATTCCTTCCACTGTGGTTTTGGTTTCGCGCGTTTTCCGATCTTTCTCTTTCATCTGTTTCTCCTTGATCATAAGAAAAAAATAAGCACATATCCGGAAGATAGCAACAGCAGTGCCAGCAGAATTTTCCAGAGCCGGT
>JBEPXL010000510.1:0-3394 GCA_041641935.1 Desulfobacteraceae bacterium
CAGACCGGAACCATTTCTTTAAATGGATCATGAGCCGGTCCGAGATCGCTCTGGCGTCCCGGTTCCGGGCGTTCAAGACGCAGGATTTCAGCAATATGAATGAATTACGCAAATTTATCGTGCAGAATGTCCAGGCATCGCGGAAATGGCGGCAGAAAGGTGTCGTGGCCCAGTTCAAGCGTCGTCATTTCGATGCCGAGGTGATGGACTTTGTCAAAATCGGCAAAGGTTCCCTGGGCGGAAAAGCCCGGGGACTGGCCTTCATGTGTACGCTGCTCCATGAGAGCGGCGAGCTTCACGAAAAGTATCCGGAAGTCCGGATCGCCATTCCCCAGACCCTGGTCATCAGCACCGAAGGGTTTGAGAACTTTGTGGACATGAACGACCTGCGGTATCTGGTCGAGGACGGGCATACCGACGAAGAGGTGCGGGAGCGGTTCCTCCGGGCCGAGATGCCCAGGTGGCTGATCAAGGATCTCCGGGCCTGCCTGGAGCAGATCCGGTATCCGCTCTCGGTCCGGTCGTCGAGCCGGCTGGAGGATGCCCATTTTCAGCCCTATGCCGGTCTGTATGAAACCTGCATGATTCCCAACAATCACCCGGATCTTTCCCGGCGGCTCGAACATCTGATCGGCGCCATCAAGCGGGTCTATGCCTCCACCTATTATGAAGGGCCCAAATCCTTTTCCCGGAGTACGGGCAACGCCCATCAGGAAGAGGCGATGGCGGTGGTGATCCAGCAGGCGACAGGAGCGGCGCACGGGGATTATTTCTACCCCGATATTTCCGGTGTGGTCCAGTCCCACAACTATTATCCGGTTTCCCACATGAAACCCGAAGACGGAATCGCCCACATTGCCCTGGGAATGGGAAAGACAGTGGTGGAAGGGGGCAGAGCCCTGCGCTTTTCGCCGCGATATCCGGCCATTCTGCCGCAGTTCTCCACGGTGGATGACATGCTCGAAAACGCCCAGCGGTTTTTCTATGCGCTGCGGATCAGCAATCTGCCGGACAGGTTCGATGTGCGCAAACATGCGGACCTGGAACGGCGGGACGTGGACGAGGCCGAAGCGGAACGCCCGGTGCAGACCCTGTCCAGCACCTACATCCCCGAGGAACACCGGATACGGGACTCCGGATACGGTTCCGGGGCCAGGATACTCACCTTTGCCTCGATACTCAAGTACGACCTGTTTCCCCTGCCGGGCCTGCTGACCGACCTGATGGAACTGGGGCGGAAGGGGCTGGGGTGCCCGGTGGAGATCGAGTTTTCCGTCAACCTGACCCGGCCGGGAAGGAAAGAGAAGGGAAAAGGGGCGTTTTTCTTCCTGCAGATGCGGCCCATGGTCGCCGGGCAGGAACAGCAGGAGGTACAGATCGAACCGCCGGACCTGGAGCGGGCCTTCTGTTTTTCCACCCGTTCCCTGGGCAACGGAAGAGGGGAGGAGATTACCGATATTGTCTATGTGAAACCGGCGGATTTTGACGCCAGGGCGACCACCGGGATGGCGGAGGAGATCGGGCGGATCAATGCCGGACTGGTGAAGGCGAAACGGCCCTACCTGCTGGTGGGCCCGGGCCGGTGGGGAAGCACCGATCCCTGGCTCGGCATTCCGGTGGTGTGGCGGCAGATTGCGGGGGTGCGGGCGATGGTGGAACTGCGGAACGACCAGATCAGGGCCGATCCGTCCCAGGGTTCCCATTTTTTCCAGAATCTCACTTCTCTGGGGATCTACTATGCAACTGTGGAAGAAAAGGAAGAAGCGGAAGACTTTTTCGACTGGGGATGGGTGAATGGTCTTCCTGCTGTCAGTGAAACGGACTTTCTGCGCCATGTCCGGACGGACCGGCCCTTTATCCTCAAGGCGGACGGACGGACAGGGCAGTGTGTCATGATGAAATAAACAGAAAACAGACAATCAGGAGGAGAAAAGACGATGACAGATGTTCTTGATGTAATCCGGTCAAGAGACCCATACGAAAAGGAGTTTCTACAGGCGGTGGAGGAGGTGGTGGAGACGATCCGGCCGGTACTGGACCGGAATCCGGAATACCGTCAGGCGGCGGTGCTGGAACGGATCGTGGAACCGGAGCGGGTGATCATCTTCCGGATTCCGTGGCTCGACGACCAGGGGCAGGCGCATGTCAACCGCGGGTTCCGGGTGGAAATGAACAGCGCCATCGGACCCTACAAGGGCGGGTTGCGGTTTCATCCGTCGGTCAACCTGAGCATTCTCAAGTTTCTGGCCTTTGAACAGGTCTTCAAGAATGCGCTGACAACTCTTCCCATGGGGGCGGGCAAGGGGGGATCGGATTTTGAACCCAAGGGAAAATCCGACAATGAAATGATGCGGTTCTGCCAGAGTTTCATGGCCGAACTCTACCGCCATATCGGCCCGAATACCGATGTGCCGGCCGGCGATATCGGCGTGGGGGCCCGTGAGATCGGGTATCTCTTCGGCATGTATAAAAAGCTGAAAAATGAATTTACCGGCGTGCTGACCGGCAAAAGCCTCAACTGGGGCGGCAGCCTGATCCGGCCCGAGGCGACGGGGTACGGGTGTGTCTATTTTGCGGCGGAGATGCTGGCGACACGGGACCAGACCCTGGAGGGAAAACTCTGTCTCGTATCCGGGGCCGGGAATGTGGCGCAGTTTACCACGGAAAAGCTGATCGAACTGGGCGCCAAGGTGGTGACCCTGTCGGATTCATCAGGTTATATCTATGATGAAGAGGGGATTGACGACAAGAAACTGTCATTCGTGAAGCGACTGAAGAATGTGCGGCGGGGACGGATCCGGGAATATGCGGAAAAATATCCCCATGCCGCCTATTCGGATGTGGATCCGTCGATGGACTATAATCCGCTGTGGGACCACAAGGCGGACTGCGCCTTTCCGTGCGCGACCCAGAACGAGATCAGCGGAAAGGATGCCAGTCACCTGATGAAAAACGGTGTGGAACTGGTGAGCGAGGGGGCCAATATGCCCTCGACCCGTGAGGCGATTGATATTTTTATGGATCACCAGATTCTGTATGGTCCCGGCAAAGCGGCCAATGCAGGCGGTGTTGCGGTGTCCGGGCTGGAGATGGCCCAGAACAGCATGCGCCTGAACTGGCCCAGGGAAGAGGTGGATGACCGGCTGCAGACGATCATGAAATCGATCCACCGGACCTGCCTGGATGTGGCGGCGGAATACGGGGAACCGGGGAATTACATGGCCGGGGCCAATATTGCCGGGTTTGTGAAGGTGGTGAATGCGATGCTGGATCAGGGACTGGTGTAATATAAGCAGGGGCGGACCTGGTTGTCCGCCCTGACCTGATGGATGAGAAAATATTGAACCAGTTACTCTATTTATATCAGAAAAGATTTATGAAAACAATCTTATTA
>JBEPXL010000511.1:0-3380 GCA_041641935.1 Desulfobacteraceae bacterium
TCCTTTTCCGGTGTCTCAATGCGTTTCAGCACCCGCTGCCGTGCCGGATTGAACGAATCGGTTTCACCGGAGAAGGGGACCACCCCCTGGCGGAAGCAGAGATCCTCCAGGTCGGAAGGAATACTGCCCAGGATATTCAGAATTTTTTCCGGATCAATTTCGCCCGTCTCCTGGGTCTGGTAATGCTGGGCGAGTTTTCGCATGTTATCAATAAACTGGATAATGTCCATAATCATTGTCTTCAGGTGTTTTTTGACAATATCATCCTTGTATCCCTGAAGCTCCCGATGGAGTTCATCGATAATCTTTTCTTTATGGACATCATACTTGATTTTGCCCTGAAACTCTTCGAAGAGCCGGTTCAGCCGGTCCTGAATCTCGTCCAGCTTCAGGTTGACCGGGTCCAGGATATCATCCTCGATATCCGCAACATCGTCGGGAGCCCTCAGATGCTGCACCGTATCCGGCTGTTTTACCGGTTCCTTTTCCGGTACGGGCTGATTGATGTATTGATCCCACACGGTTTCGGAGTTCGGCGCCTGGGATGGCCGGTTTTCATCTTTTTCCGGTTCATTGGGGCGGCTTTCGGTATCTTCTGGACACATCAGGAAAATACTCCTCAGAGGCTTGCCGCGACGGTGAATCGCATGTAAAGGTAAACACCCTCCTGCCGGCTGCGGCGGAGACGGTGATCAACGGTTCGTGCTGATGTAACAGACGCAGAGCATAATTTAGGAGATATAGAATAAAGAGGAACAGGTGTCAATTGAAAAGGTCCGGTAACCGGAGAAATGATCCACTTTTCTCACTGCTGTATTCGATTGTAGCGAACCTGTCGGAAAATTTCAAATTAAATTTTTCATTTGCATCGGCATCTTTTCTCCTTTAATACTGTCTGCGTTACCGGTTTTGCGGATGAACTTTATCGGCATTAACAGTTTCTTCCCTGAAAGGAGAACCGAATGAAAAAATCTGTGATGATCAGTCTTCTTCTGGCGGTATGGATCGCGGTCGGATATTCCGCAGGCATCTGCAGCAGTAACGCGCAATCCGGAGCGCCGGGAGACGGATTGATCGGTCGTTTACCGGCCGATGCGGAACTGGTGCTGAAGGCCGGTTCCATTGAGACGCTGTTTCAGAATTTTGCCGTGACCGGTGATACCGTCTTCGGAAAACCGGTCACGGAAATGGCCGAAATGCGTCAGGAACTGGGATTCAATCCACTGGATGTCAGGGAACTGCAGCGTAACGGTTTTGCCACTGGTAAACCGGTCGCCATTGTCCTGGATGACCTGGAACTGCAGAAAGAAGAAGAAAAAGCCGTTTTTACCCTTGGGTTTCTGATACCTGTGAATGATGCAGGCAAGGCTGTTCAGGTGATCAGGTCCTATCTCCAGAAGAAGTATCCGGATACGGAATTTACATCGGAAGGAGATGTGACCCGGTTCCTTCAGGCGGACGGAACCCACGGCGCAATGGGAAGCCGGGACGGGTATCTCTACGTCGGGCTCAATCCCCGGACGACGACAGTACCCTTTGTCACCTCCGCAATGGCCGGGAAGACATCCCTTGCCGGATCGGATACCTACCAGGCCGTTGCCCGGAAACTCGATACCGGAAAGGAACTCTTCCTCTACGCCAATTTTGTAAAACTGCTGGCCAAAAATCTGGAGACGCTCAAACAGCTTGCACAGCAGCCGGATGAGGAGGGGAAGATGCCGGCGAAGAATATGGCCCGGAACCTGGAATATCTCAAGGAATACGAGGGGGCCGGTGTTTCCGTCGATCTCGGGCAGCATGATTTTGTCGCCAGCGGTATCCTGAACATTCAGCCGGATGCAGACTTTCTCAAGGTGGTCCGGGATGTCCGGTACAACAGGGGGATTGTGATGGGGGTTGATCTGCCGCCGGTTCTGCTGCTCTCCACCGCCGTCAATGCCGGCGCCTATTACCGGACGATCCAGAAGAACATGACTGATGCGGACCGGGAAAAGATGGAACTGTATCGGCAGCAGTTGCAGAATACACTGGGGCTGGATCTGGAAAAAGATATCGTCGATAATCTGTCCGGGGATTTCAATGCCGCCATTTATGACGGAATCAGTATCAATATGACCAACTACAATGCCCTGATCACCATCGGCGTCAGAAATCCGGAAAAGGCAAAGGCCGTGGTGGAAAAAGCGTTTTCCGCCCTGACCCCGCAGCAGCAGGGATCGGTGCAGACGACAACGGTGGCGGGGACCGATGCCTACATGGTGACGCTTTTTGGAATGGTGCAGCTCTACGGAGGCATCCGGGAAAACACGCTGGTTCTTGCCCTGGGAAAACCCCTGTTTGAAAAGGCCCTGACCGGAACAGTGGACAAAGGTTTTGCTGCAGCGGCAAACGAACCGAAGTTCACGGATGCCCTGAAAGGAGAAAAGGGAATTTTTTACCTCAGCATCGATGAACTCACAAAGGCCCTAAAGAACTTTGCCTTTCTGCTGCAGCAGATGAAAAAGGAAGACATGGCGGCCGGTTCCACCCTGGATGCCATCGCCGGCGCATTCGACTATATTCTTCTGACGAACCACATGGCCGAAAACACCTTCCATGGAAACGGATTCATCAAAACCGCTTTTACGGAACCGTTCTTTCAGGGGCTGGAAAAACTGAACCGGCAACTGACGCCTCCGGAGCCGACTGTATCTGAAACACCGGATGCCCCCGCGGCCTCCGAACCAGGTGCTTCCGTCAACTGATTCCGGAACCGCTGCGAAGGGATCAGATATTTCCTGAAGACCACCAGGGGCAGTCTCCCTCACGGAGACTGCCCCCTGCAATACCGGCGTCAGCCTTCGCCGCCGTCCCGGTCCAGGGCGTTCAGGGCCAGGGTGATGGGGCGTTCCTCTTCACTGTCGCCGGTGAACTGGATCGGCCCGGGATGCCGGAAATCGTCATCTCCCGGCACAGCCGCCAGCCACTTTTCCCGCAGGGCTTCGACCACACGAAAGGCGACCGACGCGGTATTGACAACACTCTTCTCCAGAACCAGTTCCAGGCGTCCTTTCCGTTCCTCCAGATGCATCAGCGGCGCAATGGGAACACCGATGGGCTCCCAGCGGGCAAAATCGAGTTCCAGATTCTTGATGGAAGCCATCTGGCCGGTGGCCCCGTTGGCGATCAGGCTGAAGACCGTCTGTCCGAGATTGTAGGTGTAGATGCAGTCGAAGCGGGTCGGGTTGCTTCCCCGGCCGTCGTAGCCGTAAAAATGGGTCTGGGTTTTGAATTCGGGGACCGAAGCCTGGTAGATATTCCGGATCGCAGGAGGGGTCTTGCCGTCTTCGGTCAGCAGGCCGCCCCGGGCCAGTTCCTGATCCAGGGTTTTGAGGGAAATG
>JBEPXL010000512.1:0-3365 GCA_041641935.1 Desulfobacteraceae bacterium
TTTTTGGTGGTGTAGGGGCCGAGGCTGGTGGGATTCTTCTTGAGGACTTCCGCCAGCCGGGACTTGCTGACCACACCGACCAGACGGTTTCCGCCATCGGTGATAAAGACGCTGTTGAGGTTGTTCTTCCGCATCCGGTTCAGAACGGCAATGGGATTTTCTCCTTCGGCGGAAATCCACTGGTCCGGCTCGGCCATCAGGTTTCTGGCGGAGATGACCTTGGTCCGGGAGACGGAACTGACGAATTCGGCCACATAGTCGTCGGCCGGATGAAGTACAATCTCCTGGGGGGTTCCGATCTGTACAATGCGGCCGTCTTTCATGACGGCGATCCGGTCGGCCAGGTTGAGGGCCTCGTCCAGGTCATGGGTAATAAAGACGATGGTCTTCCTGACGATGGCCACCAGCTTGAGGAACTCCTCCTGCATCTGTTTCCGGATGAGCGGGTCCAGGGCGCTGAAGGCTTCATCCATGAGCAGCACCTCGGGATTCATGGCCAGCGCCCGCGCCAGACCGACCCGCTGCTGCATGCCGCCGCTCAGTTCGCCGGGGTAGTGCCGGGCCCAGTCGATCAGCCCCACCAGTTCCAGGGCCTCCCGGGCCCGGTTGTGCCGCTCGGTTTTGTCCATCCCCTTCACTTCCAGACCGAAGGCGGCGTTGTCCAGCACATTCCGGTGGGGCAGCAGGGCAAAACTCTGAAAGACCATGCCCATCTTTTCCTGCCGTACCCGGCGGAGCTGCCGGGGTGTCATGGTTCCCAGATCCTCTCCGTCCACCACCACACGTCCGCCGGTCGGGTCGATGAGATGGTTGATGCACCGGAGAATGGTCGATTTGCCGCTGCCGGACAGGCCCATGATGACAAACACCTCGCCTTCCCGGACCTCCAGGCTCGCCTCCCGGACGGCAATGGTGTTCCGGTTGGATTCAGCCAGGGCAGCCCGTTCCTCCGGCGGCAGCGCCATGACCTTGTGGGGATCCCTGCCGAAGATTTTCCAGACATCCTCACAATGAATCTTTATATTCTGATGCTGCTCCTGCGGGACCGTCTCCGGACGGCTTTCAGCCGTACCGGCAGTGTCCATACCATTTCCGTTTCCATTATCTGTATTCAGTACTGCTTTTTCCTGTACGTCCACACGGGCCTTCCTTACTTCCAGGGCGGCTGCCGCCGTTCCGGCGGTTCACCGCGGTTTGGTTTACATCCTTATCCGTATCCGTGACCGGCACTCATCTGCCGGGGGAATTGCATTCATCTGAATCTGCGGAAAAGAGAGGATCAGCGGCCAGAACGGGGGCAGCCTTTATCTGACGCGCGCCCATCAGAACGACAAGCCGCTGAAGGGCACTCAGAATCATCGTCTGTTCCCAGTCTTCCAGCTTCTGAAACGCCGTCATGAACGACGCCTGCATGGGAGGCGGGGCGTCTCTCAGCAGCGCCTCTCCAGCCGGTTCAATCCGGACCATGACCCGGCGGCGGTCCACCGTATCCCGCCGCCGCAGGATCAGCTCCTGTTTTTCGAGCCGGTCCAGAATCCCCGTAATGGTCGCCTGGCTGAGACTGACCGAACGGGCCAGATCGCCGACCGCGACCTCTCCGGCGGTATGGATTTCCTGCAGCGATACCAGCTGCGGACCGGTCAGCCCGCATTCCCGCACCAGATGGCGGGAGTAGAGATCAATGGTCTGGATAATCTGCCGCAGCGCCACCAGCACCTCATGGCTTATATCGATGGTGTCCGTTTCTCTGTTTTCTGTCATGTTCGTCGGGGAAGTGAATCTGTTTACAATGAAGTGAATGGATGAATATATTGAGTTGAAAATATATTGTCAAGGACCGGAACTGTCGCCATTTGTTTCCTGCACATGGCCATAATCAAAAAGATGTTAATATAATTGCGTATATCCCTTCAAACTTATATATTACAAGTAGAAATTATTTATGTCTTGACTATCTCTTTCCGGATGGATATTCATTTAATGATAAAGGAAATCAGCCTATGGACACTGAAAAAGAAATCATCATCCGGGAAATTGTGACCGCGATCCGGAAGCTGTACCGGGCGGTTTATCTGGATGCCACCCGGGCGAGCCGACGGTTCGATCTCACCGCTTCCCAGAGTGGGGTTATCCGCATACTGGCAAAGAACGGCCCCCTTTCTTCGGCGAATCTGAGCCGGAAAATTTTTGTCACCCCCTCCAACATGACGGGGATTATCGACCGGCTGGCAAAGAAAGATCTTGTTCAGCGGATTCAGCATCCGGAAGACCGGCGGATCAGTCTGATTTCCCTGACCGGGAGCGGAGAAGAACTGAGCCGTATACTGCCCGATCCGATCGAAAACCGGCTCATTGCCGGACTGGACGATCTTTCCCGGGAAGAGATACAGCATCTCCATGAGGCAATGGTCCGGCTCCTCGCCCTGATGGGCGGCGACCGGATACCACTGGACAAAACAAACAATTGAGCCATCATCAACTGTTTCCCGATTTTGAATCAGCCCACGTACCGGACCGGTACGGCACTGTCAAACAATCCATAAGGAGGACAAGGAAGATGAAACGATTTCAGATGCTCTTTTTCGCAACCGTTCTGCCGGTTCTGATGGTCTTCTCTTCGGCCCTCGCAGCACCTACCGGAACCCTGCGGGTCGCCACCACCACCATGCCCAACGCCATCGACCTGCCCATGGGATCGGAACGCAACGCCCACAACGTGGCATGGCAGGTCTTCAACTCGCTGGTCTGGATCGACGAGGAAGGAAAGGTCGTTCCGGCCCTGGCCGAGGAATGGCTCCTATCCGAAGACGGCACGACCTATACCTTCAAGCTCCGGAAAGACGTCAAGTTCCATAACGGCGAACCCTTCACCGCCGATGATGTGGTTTACACCTGGGAACGGGGCAAGAAAGACACCATGCAGTGGAAGGACAAATTCACCATCGCCACGTCGGTGGAAAAGGTGGACGACCATACCGTCAAAATCACCACCGATGGTCCCCGTCCCCTGTTTCTGCGGAACGTGGCCAAATTCTGGGCCATCATTGCCGAGGAGTACCACAAGAAAGTGGGCGAGAACAAATTCCTGAACCACCCGGTGGGAACCGGTCCGTTTGTCTTCAAGGACTGGAAAAAAGGCGACCGGATCATCCTGGAAGCCAACCCGGATTACTGGGAACCGGGACTGCCGAAGGTG
This sequence comes from Desulfobacteraceae bacterium, assembly GCA_041641935.1. GTDB lineage: Bacteria > Desulfobacterota > Desulfobacteria > Desulfobacterales > Desulfococcaceae > JBEPXL01. The sequence goes on from JBEPXL010000512.1 coordinate 3,197, forward strand.
AAAAACCTGATCTTCCGGCCCATCCCCGAATCGACCACCCGTATGGCCGCCATCCAGACCGGCGAGGTGGATATCGTCACCCGGCTCAGCTCCGAAGAGGCGGCCAGTCTCAAGGAAATGCCCAATGTCAGCATAAAGGAATACCCCGTGGACCGGGTCTACTACATCG
>JBEPXL010000513.1:0-3349 GCA_041641935.1 Desulfobacteraceae bacterium
CGGCAGGATTCCGTCCCGCAGCGTGCGGGGCGGAATCGGTTCCCGGAGATTTTTCTCCGGAATATGCCGGCACCGGCCGGTATTCCCATGACGAAAGGAGACAGGCGTGCCCGTCACAGTTGCAGACCATCCCCTGATCAGACACAAACTCGGCCTCATGCGGAAGCATGACATTTCCACCAAGGATTTCCGCGATCTTTCCTCCGAAGTCGCCCGGCTCCTCACCTACGAGGCGACCAAGGATATGAAAACCGAAAAGATGACCATCGAAGGATGGGCAGGGCCGGTTGAGGTGGATACCATCAAGGGGAAAAAGATCACCGTCGTTCCGATCCTCCGGGCCGGTCTCGGGATGATGGACGGTGTCATCGACATGATTCCGTCGGCCAAGGTGAGCGTTGTCGGTCTTTACCGCAATGAGGAAACCCTGGAGCCGGTCCGCTATTTTGTGAAGCTGACCAGCCAGATGGAAGAACGGATCGCGCTGATTCTCGACCCGATGCTGGCGACCGGCGGCACACTGGTGGCCACGGTGGAACTTCTCAAGGAGGCGGGCTGCAGACAGATCAAGGGACTCTTTCTTGTGGCGGCCCCCGAAGGCATCCGGCGGCTGGAACAGAGCCATCCCGATGTGGAACTCTATGTCGCGGCCGTCGACGACCGGCTGAACGAGGTAGGCTACATTCTGCCGGGTCTCGGTGATGCCGGGGACAAGATATTCGGAACCAAATAATGTCGCGGCCGGTACTGGTCCGGCCGCTTCCTGTTCGCAGTTGTGGAGGAGTTGTTCATGTCTGATCCTGTTTCTACCCCGGAGTACCGGTTCCGTCTGAAAGACAGCCTCATCGGTGCTCAGATGCTCTTTGTCGCCTTCGGCGCGCTGGTTCTCGTTCCCCTGCTCACCGGACTCAATTCCAATGTGGCCCTCTTTACCGCCGGGGCCGGCACGCTTCTGTTTCAGGTGGTTACGCGCCGCGCCCCCCTTCCGATCTTTCTGGCCTCATCCTTTGCCTTTATCGCGCCCCTCATCTACGGTGTCAAAACCTGGGGAATCCCCGGGACCATGTGCGGCCTCATCGCCGCCGGGGTCTTTTACATCCTGCTGAGCCTCCTGATCCGGTGGCGGGGCGTGGAATTTGTCATCGCCATTCTGCCGCCGCTGGTCACCGGCCCGGTGATCATGGTGATCGGGCTCATTCTGGCCCCGGTGGCGGTCAATATGGCAATGGGCAGAACCGGAGATGGTGCAGCGGTTCTGGTCCCGGAGGTGACGGCGCTCATCATATCGATGGCAAGCCTGCTCACAACCGTTCTGGTTTCACTGCTCGGACGGGGAATGCTCCGGCTGGTTCCCATCCTGTGCGGCATCATCGTCGGCTATATCCTGTCCCTGTTCTTCGGGATTGTCGATTTCAGTCCTGTGGGCGCCTCACCGTGGCTGGCCGTGCCCGCATTTGTATTTCCGGAGTGGAACTACAAGGCGATCCTGTATATCGTTCCGGTGGCCATCGCCCCGGCCATTGAACATTTCGGAGATGTGCTGGCCATCAGTTCGGTGACAGGCAAAAACTATCTGGATGATCCCGGCATTCACCGCACCATGATGGGAGACGGACTGGCCACATCCCTGGCCTCCCTGCTGGGCGGTCCGCCCAACACCACCTACTCGGAGGTGACCGGCGCGGTGGCACTGATCAAGAGCTTCAACCCTGCGATCATGACCTGGGCCGCCATCTTCGCCATCGCGCTGGCCTTTGTCGCCAAAGTGGGGGCGTTCCTGCAGACCATTCCCGTACCCGTCATGGGCGGCATCATGCTGCTGCTCTTCGGTGCCATCACGGTGGTGGGGCTCAATACGCTGGTAAAAGCCGGGAAAGACTTGATGGAACCCCGCAGCATGTGTATTGTTTCATTGATCCTGGTGTTCGGGATCGGCGGCATGACCTTTTCCGCCGGTGCATTCAGCATTCAGGGAATCGGCCTGGCCGGACTGCTGGGTGTATTTCTGAACCTGGTGCTGCCCGGCAGAAAATCCGGTTCCTCCCATAAACAGATGTCGTCCGCCCGGTCTCAGTAAAGGTCCGGAGGCCGGCTGGTGCGGCAGTTCGTGTGATCCTATGGAAGAAAAGAAAGACGTTCAACAGACGGAAGAAGAAAACAAACGCCGGTTTACCCGTGTTCCCTTCAATGCGGATACCCGGATTCAGGTGCAGGGAAAAACCTACGAAACGAAAACAATCTACAATCTCGCCATCGGCGGATGCCTGGTTTCCCTCCCGGACGAAATTCCCGTCGGCACACCCTGCCAGGTCCAGATCATCCTGAGCCGGACCGGCGGCGGTGTCACCGTCCGGGTCGAAGGCGAGGTGGTCCGGTCCGATACCGGCATGGCCGCCATCAATTTCAAAAAGATTGATCCGGACAGCCTGTTTCATCTGCGCAATATCATCCGGTACAACGCCAGGGACGCTGAAGCGGTGGAAGAGGAGATCGAAAACCACCCGGGGATTCTGTAATGCGGTACGGTGCAATGAATTTTCCGGTAAAGCCGGTGCTGGAGGAGATCGACGCCATTGCGGACATGGGCTTCGATTATCTGGAACTGACCCTGGACGCGCCCCGTGCCCATTATGCAGAAGTCCGGAAGCAGAAGACGGAAATCCTGCAGGCGCTCGGGGATCACGGCCTGGGACTGGTCTGCCACCTGCCGACCTTCGTCTCCGCAGCCGACCTGACCGAAAGCATCCGGCAGGCCTCGGTTGCGGAGATTTGCCGGTCCATTGAAACAGCGGCGGAACTGGGGGCGGAAAAGGCGGTGCTGCATCCGCCGTATGTCAGGGACATGGGGATATTCGTGATGGATACGGCGATGCGGTACGCCTTCGAGAGTCTGGAGACGATCGCGAAAACAGCCGGGGAGACGGGGATGACGCTCTGTGTGGAAAACATGCTGCCCGCAGTAGGGGCGTTTATCACCCCGGATGAATTTGAAACGGTGTTTCAGCGGTTCCCCGCATTCCGGCTGACCCTGGACACCGGTCATGCCACCATCGACGGCAACCGGCTCGGTGACTTTATCCGCCGGTTCGGAGACCGGATCGGTCATATCCATGTAAGCGACAATCTGGGAAACCGGGATGACCATCTGCCCATCGGAGCCGGCCGGATCGATTTCCCGGAATTTATCCGGACCATCCGAAAGGCGGGATATGACGACACGGTAACCTTTGAAATCTTCACACCGGACCGTTTTTACCTGAAACGGAGCCGGGACCGGTTTGCGGAGATGCTGGCCTCAGTCTGAGCCCGGATGTTTCTGATAAACTGTGCCGGCGGCAGTCTGAGTACC
>JBEPXL010000514.1:0-3347 GCA_041641935.1 Desulfobacteraceae bacterium
ACCGGCGCTGAACCGGTTACCTCACCGCTGGCGGCAATCACCTGACCTTCGCCAACAGTTCTGGCCGAAAACGTGCCGTCTTCTGCGATGGTGCCGATGTCGCCTTCGGTTTTCCACTGGATCGCGGGTGTCAGCGGATATCCCTGTGCATTGAAGGCCTCGGCGTCAAAGGTGAGGCTTTCCCCGGCCTTGAGATCCACCTGCCCGGGTTTGACTGTAATTTCGGCGACCTGACCCGGTACGATGGAAAAGGGATGCCCCTGGCTGATCTCCCCGAATCTGGCGAAGAGAATGGCGTTACCGGGGGATTCCATTTTTACGACGCCACCTTCTTCCAGAGCGGCGTTTTTACCGGAAAGGGACCATTCCACATCGATGGACCGCTGGTTATCATTCTGATCGTATCCGACCGCCTTGAAATCGACCTGCTCGCCTGCCTCGAACTGATCCTTCTCTGGCGTGATTTCGATCCGTGCGATTTTTGTTCCTTCGATGACCACTTCCTGTGTGGTGTCACCGGATTTGAAAACGATGGTGTTTTTACCGGGTTGTGGAGACAGGGTGACCGTCAGTTCGGCCTGTCCCTGTTCATCCAGGTCCAGTTCCTGACTGGAAAGGACAGTTCCTTCGGTGGGGGATGAGACGGTAACCCGGTTCATGGCGGCGGGCTGGTCTTCATCGGAAAGTCCCTTCACCTGCAGGGTCACTTCGGATTCCGCCAGTGCCTGTTCACTTTCGGGCTGTACCTGGAACTGTGTAACCGGACGGGGCTGAACGGTGATTTCGGTTTCGGCTTTGACGTCGCCGACCGAGGCGGTCACCGTGGCCTTTCCGGGGGTTCCCGGAACGGTCAACTGGAATTCCCCCTGCCCGGATTCCGGCAGGGTAACAGTTTCGCTGCTGACCCTGGCGCCTTCGGTGGGGGTGGAAAGTTGAACCTCATTGTACCCCGCGGGCTGCCCTTGCGGCGTTGCGGCGGAGACATTGATGTTGATGGTGGCATCGGGGAGGGCTTCGGTGGTTTCGGGTTCCAGTTTCAGGTTGGCGACGGGCGGGGCTTCCACTGTCACCCGGGCCTGACTGGAAACGCCGTTCGCGTTGGCGATCACCGTCACCTGGCCGGGCTGCATGGCCGTAAAAGTGCCGGTGTTATCGATGGTGCCGGCGTTTCCCTCGACCTGCCATCGAATGGAAATATCCTCCATCTCATCCCCCTGATCGGAGAGGGGAACCGCCTGAAAGGTGACGGTTTCGCCGACGGTGACCGTTTCTTCCGCCGGGGTGATGTCCACCCGTTCGAGTTCGGGTTTATCGCAGCCGTAGATGCCGATCAGAAGTACCATTATCGGAATCAGAAATCCTGCTCGCAACCGGTTTTTCGACTTTACTTGCATCAGATGACTCCTCCCCTTTGGTGTTAAAGATGATTTGACAGGCATCCGGAAAAAGACGGTCATGGTGAGTTCAGTGTTGATTCATGACCAGTACCTAATACCTCATCCTCCAGCTTTGCCTTGCGGCAGAATTATTTCCGGTGTCTGTAATGCGATGGAAATGGTCTTTTTTTCTCCTTATGATTTCGCTTGATTCCTGCGCCCGGAACACCTGGCGGTGTTTCAGCGCCGGAGTATACTGCAGCAATATTTGAAAACGATTAGGTGCAGGGCCGGAGAGCCCCCACGGCCTGCGAGTGGGCAGCGACGATCCCGGTGGCCGGAAAATCAGCCGCGGAAGGGTTCTCCGCTTTGGTATGCGTTCTGTTTATATACAGGTCCGGCAGATATTTTCCCGCAGTTCCGTCACCTGAACGGAGGTGAAAGCGGGCGTATAGAGACAGCCAGATTGTGTCACCTGTTCCTGTTTTTCCGTATCACAGCGAATATGGTTCGTCAAATAAACTGGATTTATTGATTGGTTCTTCTCACCTCCATATGAATAAGTATGAACATAAATCGGAGGAATGCAACAGAAAGCACTTTTTCCGCACCTCCGTCAGTGCAAAGCCTGGCAGATTCCCCCCCTACCTCCGGGTGGTCTGCGGCAAGACCAATCCCCCGGATGGTATCCACCGGGCTCGCTTCAACCATCTTCAATGAGACAGAAAAAGAAGCAGAACGCCAGCGCCGTACAGCGCAAAAATCAGGAAACTCTCAAAGCCGATATTACCGATCCCCCATTTTTCCCGGCGCACCAGCCCCATCAGCAGGACGGAAGTCATCAGGATGCCGAGGACAAGGATAAAGACCTGATCCGGTGTGATCTGATGATATAAGGAACCCTCCCTGTACGCAATATCGGCGACGGCGATAAAGAGCGTGTCAAAGGCATTGCCGCCCATAATGTCTCCCACGGCAAGAGTCAACGCCCCCTGCCGGACGGCTGCGACGGCCGTGACCAGTTCCGGCAGGGAAGTGGAGACCGCTGTGAAAAAGCCGCCGATAAAGGTCTGGGAAAGGCCGGTCTGCTTTGAAATTGTGATGCCGTTTCTGGCGACCAGCCATCCCGAGGCCCCCAGAACAGCGGCACAAACGACCAGCTGTCCCCAGAGACGGGTCATGCTTTCATTCCATGACGCCTGTTCCGGTTCATCCTGTCTGGTCTGGGGCGTCCAGTGCGGTTTCCACATGGGATTCTGCCGTGCCAGTGCGATCTGGCGGAGACCGAAGATATAGGCCGCAAAGAGAACCAGGGTGGCCGGATGAACTCCCCAGTAATGGTGATCCGGCGCAGTCATGGTCAGCAGCGGAATGGTCAGCAGCCCGATCAGCAGGGTTCCCTGCATGATGTTTTCCGCTGATGCCGCCGCGTGTTCCAGGTTCGCTTTTTTGTAGAACATATCCGCAATCGTCAGAAAAACCGTCTGGGCCGCGATACCGCCTGCCGCATTGCTGATGGCCAGTTCCGCATATCCGTCTGCCGCGGCCGTGACCGAGGTGACCATGCCGGAAAGGGATGTGCTGGCCCCCAGAAACAGGGCGCCCGTTATCGCTTCGCCCAGTCCGAGCTGGTCCGCCAGCCGGTCGGCCACTTTGGCAATCCGGACACCGGCATAGAAGATGGCGCAGGTCGCTGCGGCAAAAATGGCGAAATTGGCCCAGAGGGGAAGCTGTTGAAAATCAAACATAATAACCCGTTCTGTCTGTGGTGGTCATCCGGCGCAACAGATCTTTCAGTACCACTGATTTGTTCATCAGGAATGAAAACTATTTTGAATCCGTATGAAAATATATACCGGCAACCATAGCACCTGAACCTGTTTTTTCAACATATTCCTGACGGGGCAGTTGCATCCGGTCCGTTTTTTTGCAGAAATATATTCCTGCCTGTTCTGTTCTTAATGGTTTATA
>JBEPXL010000515.1:0-3339 GCA_041641935.1 Desulfobacteraceae bacterium
ATCCGTGCCGCTGACGGCCAGATGACTTCCCACAAATGCGACCCCGGCTGCCTGCATGTCCGCCAGCAGCCAGATGAAACCCAGGGCCAGCCAGAATGCGCCATATACCGTAAAGGCGCTGTAACCGAAATTGTTGCCGCATTTGAATTCCTGGAAACCGGCGATCAACTGCGCACCGCCCCCGAGCATCATTGCAGCACAGAAGACGACGCCTGTGCCGCACCATCCCAGGTTATGAAACTGCAGCAACAATGTTGTGAGACCAAAACCTGCCAGACCAACTACTGCCGGATTTCCCTGTCCTGTACCTGCCATGTGACCTCCTTTTCAGAATAATGGTAAAAAGTGCTGAACCGTACCATAAACAATGAAGCAATCTCTGAAGTTGAAACTCTGGTTGAATCCTTACAACAAAGGCATTTTACCTGTCAAGCTGATAAAATTTTTCTTTCACTGAATGAATATGATTCAGTGAAAGAAAAAATTCTTCCTGCCATCAGCGGATCTTCAACGGGCGCGGTAATCCGCCGATGCAGGTCGGTATGATCCCCGCCGCACGGTATGCGCAGCGGGGATGCAGAAAGATTATCTGGTCATAAGAGAGGTAATCCGATCAGACTGATCTTGCCTTGCCGAGACCAAGCCTTTCCAGCGCTGTGGCCATTTCGCCCAGTGTGGTCGGATCGTCGATGGTCGCCGGAGCGGAATACTCTTTGTTATCTGCAATTTTCTGAATGGTTCCCCGCAGGATCTTCCCGGAGCGGGTCTTGGGCAGACGCTTGACGACGATCGCCTTCTTGAATGCGGCAACGGGCCCGATCCGGTCGCGGACCATCTGCACCACTTCCTTGACGATCTCTTCCTGGGGGCGATCCACACCGGCATTCAATACGAGGAAGCCGATGGGAACCTGGCCCTTGAGGTCATCTTCAACGCCGAGCACGGCACATTCGGCCACATCCGGATGATCGGCCAGAACTTCTTCCATTCCGCCGGTGGAAAGACGGTGTCCGGCCACATTGATGATATCATCGGTCCGCGCCATGACGTAGATATATCCTTCTTCATCAATAAAACCGGCGTCGGCTGTCTTGTAGTAGCCCGGAAATTCGGTGAGGTACGCATCCCGGTACCGTTCGTCGGCCTGCCACAGGGTCGGCAGGGTTCCAGGAGGCAGCGGCAGTTTGACAACCAGCGCACCGATCTCGCCCGGTGCCACCTTTTTAGCACTTTCATCCACAACCTGGACATCCCATCCGGGCACGGCTTTGGTGGGGGAGCCGTATTTGACCGGAAAGTGGTGGATGCCCATGCAGTTGGCGGCGATGGCCCAGCCGGTTTCTGTCTGCCACCAGTGGTCGATGACCGGGACGTTCAGATTCTTTTCCGACCATTGAATGGTATCCGGATCGGAACGTTCCCCCGCGAGAAAGAGGATCTTGAAGGAGGAAATATCATATTTCTTGATCAGTTCTCCCTTGCGGTCTTCCCGCTTGATGGCCCGGTAGGCGGTGGGTGCGGTGAACATGCTCTTGACCTTGTGATCGGCAATGACCCGCCAGAAGACGCCGGCATCGGGGGTTCCCACCGGTTTTCCTTCAAAGAGGATGGTGGTGCAGCCCTTGAACAGCGGTGCATAGACAATGTAGGAATGGCCCACGACCCAGCCCACGTCCGAAGCGGCCCACCAGACATCGTCTTCATCGATGTCATAGACGGCCTTCATGGTCCATTTCAGGGCGACGGCATGGCCGCCGTTGTCCCGGACCACGCCTTTGGGCTGGCCGGTGGTTCCGGAGGTGTAGAGAATGTAGAGAGGATCGGTGGCTGCAACCGGAACACAGTCTACCGGCTGGGCGCTTGCCATGGCTTCGGTCCAGTCGACGTCGCGGCCTTCGATCATGGAGGCCTTTTCCTGGGGGCGCTGCAGGAGAATACACTTTTCGGGTTTCGTGGTGGCCATTTCAATGGCCTGATCCAGAAGCGGCTTGTATTTGATGACCCGGGTGACTTCAATGCCGCAGGAGGCTGTGACGATCACCTTGGGCTTGGCGTCGTTGATGCGGGTGGAAAGCTCTTTGGCGGCGAAACCGCCGAAGACGACGGAGTGGATGGCGCCGATCCGGGCGCAGGCCAGCATGGAAATGGCGGCTTCGGGGATCATCGGCATGTAGATGATGACCCGGTCACCTTTCTGGACCCCCTGATTGGCCAGTACGCCGGCAAATTTCGCTACTTCGTCCCGCAGTTCGGAATAGGTGTATTTCTTGATGGTATCGGTCACAGGGCTGTCGTAAATCAGCGCAACCCGGTCTCCCCGGCCCCGGTCGACGTGATAGTCCAGCGCATTGTAGCAGGTATTCATTTCACCGCCCACAAACCAGCGATACATCGGCTTGTTGGAGTCATCCAGGACTTTGTCCCATTTTTTGTACCAGTGAATATCTTCCGCCTGCTTCCCCCAGAATCCTTCCGGATTCTCGATCGATTCCTTGTAGACTTCATCATACAGATTGGTCATGGGTGGGTCTCCCTTTGGTTGAAGGTTAACAGATTGCAAAACCGGGTGTGTGGCATGTGACGGACGAATGGGTTACGGGCAGCGTCCCCACAGCCTGTTAGAAAACAATGGAACCTGGTATTTCGAAAACGTAACTAACTGAGCGCTCGATCTTATTTCGGTCAAGCAGAAGATCTCCCTGGCGGCTCATACTGGCAGCGTCAGCTTGCGGTGCCGGTTCATATCGGTCTCTGAAGCAGTATAATGAACTGCCGTAACCATAAAGGATTCTCCTGCCGGATGGTGGAATATTGAACGAACGCTCAATCGATATTGTTGAAATATTTTAACGGAAATCAATTGCATTTGTCAATCTTTTTTTTGAATCTGATTCAGTAATTAAGAAAAATTTTTCAAAGGTAAGCATATACAGCAGGTTAACTTTATCCGCAATCACAGAAACAGCCATCACCGCATCCACAGCCGTCACAGGAGGAACAGGCATTACCGCCGCAGTCGCATGTGCAGCATTCCCAGCCGTCGCCACAGTCACAGCAGTCCCCGCACTTCCGGCAGGATCTCTTTGTCCGGTCACACCGGAATAATCCGGCCATCCGCTCCCGAAATGCCGGATCATTATTTCCGGGGACAGACGGATCGGGAACGGCACCGAATGACGTTTTACCGGTCTCCGGCAGTTGAACGGTCATGAGCGGCGTGACAGGATCGGGAAAGGATAAACGGAGTACGGAAAACGCCTGCCGCAGTTCATGGACAGCCTGCTGAAACAGCGCCATTGCAGAGGATGGAAGATGTTCCGGCGCAACCGACTGGGCCAG
>JBEPXL010000516.1:0-3339 GCA_041641935.1 Desulfobacteraceae bacterium
GTACACCCCCGTCCGGGAAAACGGCATCACCGTCATCCGGGCGGACAGCCAAAACGCCTCCTCCGGGCTGGTGCGGAAGATGACCATCGATCCGGCCGAATATCCGGTGGTCCGGTGGCGATGGAAGATCGAAAATACCCTCCCCGGCGGAAATGTCCGGGAAAAATCGGGAGATGACTATCCGGCCCGGCTCTACATCACCTTCGCATATGATCCGGACCGGCTCTCCTTCTTCGAGCGGACCCGGTACAATGCCGCCCGGCTGCTCTACGGGGAGTATCCCCCCACCGGCGCGATCAGCTACATCTGGGCGAGCAATGCGCCTGCAGGCACGATGGTTCCCAATCCCTATACGGACAAGGTCATGATGTTTGCTGTGAAAAGCGGAACGGAAAAGGCGGGGGAGTGGATCACGGAAACGCGGAATGTGTATGCCGATTATCAGAGGGCATTCGGTGAAAAACCGCCGGAGATTTCCGGTGTGGCCATCATGACCGATACCGACAACACCGGCGGCTCGGCGACGGCCTTCTACGGCAATATTGAATTTCTGAAGCAGATACCGGACTAGCGGAGACGTGCCGGAGCACGTCTCGTGCCGCTGCCGTTCTCCGGCTATTCCTTCACCCGCTCCACATACTCGCCGGTCCGGGTGTCGATCTTGACCTTTTCCCCCTCTTCCACAAACGGCGGCACCTGAATCACATACCCCGTCTCCAGGGTGGCCGGTTTGGTGCTGCCTGCGGCGGTGTCCCCCTTGGCCCACGGCTCCGCCTCGGTGATTCTCAGTTCCACGAAGTTGGGCAGGGAAACCCCGATGGCCCGGCCTTCATAGAACAGCACATTGCAGACCGTGTTCTCCTTGAGAAGGCTGACCGCGTCGCCGACCTGGTCCGGCATCACGAATTCCTGTCCATAGGTGGAGGTATTCATGAAACAGTAGGTTTCCCCGTCATAATAGAGGTACTCCATCTCCAGTTCTTCGAGGTTCGGCTCTTCAAACTTGTCGCCGGAGCGGAAGGTCCGGTCAAACTGCGCCCCGGTCACCATGTTCTTGAGCTTGCACTTGTAAAGCGCCTGCCCCTTGCCGGGTTTCACGAAATTGAACGTGGTAATGATATACGGCTCGCCGTCTATCTCGATTTTCAATCCTTTTCTGAGATCGCTGCTTTCATACATGAGCGTGTATTGCCTCCTTGTTCAGTTCTCTTTTATAAGGGGATCAGTTGTCCCTGATCGGTTCTGTTTCATCAACATATTCATTCCGGAGCGGATTGTAAATCCGCCGCGGCCCGCCGGGCTTCCGCCACAAACCGCCGGACCCGTTCCATATCCTTCCGGAACCGGATACTCTTTCCCTGTTCATCCCGGGCATTGGTGGCGGTGCAGCTGTCCACACCGGCGGGGCGGGTCCGGACAATGGCGTCATAGACATTTTCCGGTGACAGCCCCCCGGCCAGAATAACGGGGATCGGGCTGGTCTCCACAAGCTGCCGGGCCACTGTCCAGTCGCATGTCATGCCGGTTATCCCCACAAAACCCTCCCCAGGCTGGTCGGCCGGTGCGGATACCGGGGATTCGGGCAGCAGCAGGGTATCGGTCAGAAAGAGGTCACTCACCGGCGCGAACATGTCGGCCAGGGTCAGGCTCGGGACCCGGTCGCCCAGTCCCGGCGCGGCCATGGGAATGGAGCGCATGATCCGGATATCCGGAAACCGTTCCCGCACCCGTTCCTGCAGCCGGACCAGCCGGTCGCATGTCTCCCGGTAGATCCCCCCCGCATCGGCCAGGGATTCACAGAAATGGACGATATGGGGCCGGTAGCAGTCCAGCACCCGGAAAACCGTCTCCGGGGTGTTGAACAGGGGAATCAGGCTGCTTGTGACGCCGTTCTCACGGGCGGCATTCACCGCCTCCCGGATCGAGGGAACCTGCCAGCCGGTTTCGGAGGTAAGAACGCTGCCGATGGTATCGACTCCCATCCCGGCCAGCGCTTCGGCCTCCGCACGGGTCTGAATTTCATACATCTGCACAATCATCGGTGTACCATTGCTGTGAGTACCTCACCAACTATCTCATAACTTCCGCAGGGGCAGGCCCCAGTGCCTGCCCTTTACCTGGGCAACCACAGAGGGACTGCCCCTGCAAAACAGATACAGAAATATATGGACAGGTACTTATTTCTACAGACGTCCAGAAAACGTATGTCCTGCATCCGGAAAAAGAAAAGTTTGGCGGCCCGCATGAAGGCGGAACACCGGACGCATGACGCAGCCGGACAGGGTTTATCTGGAAAACTGTACCAGAATTGAGTTGACTTTTACGGCGGTGTTTACCATATTCGGCATGTTTCCGCAAATGGATTGAGACAGCGGTACAGAAAGCGCAAGACGGGTCGGACGGGTCAGGTAAACTGCGCCGAGAATCCGATCCGGCAGCCCGATATAACCATCTTTTTTTCCGGATGCCTACATTCATCAGGAGTACACATGATACTGATCATCGACTTTGGCTCACAATACAACCAGCTGATCGCACGGCGGGTACGGGAACAGAATGTCTACTGCCAGATCGCGCCGCCGAACATCACCATCGCCGGCGTCCGGGCCCTGAAACCGGAGGGGATTATCCTGTCCGGCGGTCCCTCCAGCATCTACGCCGAAAACAGCCCGAAGGCGGATCCGGAAATCCTCAACCTGGGCATTCCCGTACTCGGCATCTGCTACGGCATGCAGTTCATGATCGATGCCCTGGGCGGTTCGGTGCGGGGGGCCGGGAAACGGGAGTACGGGTTTGCCGAACTCCGGCTCCGCCGGAAGGAAGGGCTCTTCAAGGGCATCGACACCGATACGATTCCCTGCTGGATGAGCCACGGCGATTCGGCGGAAGAACTGCCCGACGGGTTTACCATTATCGGCTCCACGGAGAACACGGAACTGGCCGCGGTGATGAACCCGGAGCGGCAGTACTACGGTCTCCAGTTTCACCCGGAGGTGGAGCATACCCCCCAGGGCAAGGATATCCTGAAAAACTTCCTCTTCGATATCTGCGGGTGTGATCCCTCCTGGACCATGCGCTCCTTTGCCGAGGACGCCATCGATGAAATCCGGGAAATGGTCGGGGACAAGAAGGTGATTCTCGGCCTCAGCGGCGGTGTGGATTCCTCGGTGACGGCCCTGCTGATTCACCGGGCCATCGGCCACAACCTGACCTGCATCTTTGTGGACAACGGCCTGCTGCGGAAAAATGAAGCCGTCAAGCTGCGGGAGGTATTCGCCCGGCATCTCAAGATGAACATCCGGTTTGTGGACGCCACCGATCCGTTTCTGGACGCCCTCG
>JBEPXL010000517.1:0-3339 GCA_041641935.1 Desulfobacteraceae bacterium
ATTTTTAATTCATGATTTAAATTGTTGACACAAAATCAAAGTTCATACTATGCTTGTTGCAGAAGTGATAAGTAATACTTAAGATCAGTCTCATAAGTATAGATAGTATCAATATGATCCTGATTCTGGATTTATTTCCACAATTCTGCTGGACCCCCGGCTTGTGCTGCCGCTACGGTTCTTTCCCGTATCCATGCAGGTAAACCTGCTGCCATTCGCTGTAAAGGCGATTCATTTTTTGATCTGCGCTTCTTTCAGCATGTCGAAAAATGACAGAGAATATAAGTAATTATCTGATCAGACAGTGAAAGAGGAGATGATCCCATCCGGCTGACCATCATTTTTCAAAAAGCTTCATTCCTTGGGGAGGACACATGAAAAAAGGCTTTGTTTTGCTTTGCGGGATACTGTGCATGGTGGGAACGATATGGACATCCTGTGGTGTGGAAAAACCGGTGGATGTCGATAATGTCATGTCCAAACCCCAGGCCTATGTCGGCTCGGATACCTGCAAGATGTGCCATCTGGAACACTTCGACTCCTGGCAGATGACACTTCACAGCCGCTCCACGCAGAGCGTTCAGCAGAATCTGGATGCCCTTGTCGCCCCTTTCAATGAGGAAGATATCCGGGAAGACCTTGCGCAGCTGGCAGATCAGTTGAAAGTGCCGGCGGATCAGATCTATATTCCAAAGCCCGAAGAGATCGTGTATGCCATCGGCAGCCAGTGGTCCCAGATGTATGTTGTGGAGCGGGAGGGGACACTGTATGTCGCACCGGTTCTGTACAACATTGAAGATCACCAGTGGGAACCCTACTATGAGGACCAGTGGCAGGAAAGGCCGTGGGTACTCAAATGCGGTGGATGCCATGTGACCGGTCTGGATCTGCAGTCCAGCACCTTTACGGAACCGACCATCGGATGTGAGGCGTGCCACGGCAAGGGCTCCTGGCATACGGCGCTGCCGAAAACCGCCGTTTTTGAAAAACGCAAGACCATCGTCAATCCGGCCAAGCTCACCATGGGAATCGCCGTTCAGATATGCGGTTCCTGTCACAATCAGGGACAGTCAACCCGCGTAGAGGGGGCGGAATGGCCTGTCGGATACAAGCCCGGACTGGCCCTCCAGTTCTTTTTAGAATCCAAATCCTACGAAGGCCCCGAAGCGTTCATTCGGTCCGATGAATTCGCGAAAGGTCATCACCAGCAGTACCTTGCGTGGCAGCAGTCCAGCCATTTCGAAAAGGGTGTCACCTGCACCTCCTGTCATTTTGTTCATCAGATCGGGATACCGCCGACCCGTTCCCAGACCATTTCCGCCGGTTCCAAGCAGTGTTTTGAATGTCATGTCATGATCAACAAGGTGCAGGCCCATTCCATTCATTCGTTTGCCAACTGCATCGGCTGCCATATGCCCAGAATTGTCGAAAGCCCGGAATCCGGCAAAATCAACAGTCATGTTTTCAAAACTGTATTACCGCTCGTAACCCTCCAGAATCCGGGGGTTCCCAATTCATGCCAGACCTGCCACAAACACAGAGAAGCAGACCTGAAGGCACTTCAGATGGCATTTGACCCCACGGGCGATATTGGCGGCGGCGATGAACAGGAAGCCACCGATTTCGGCGAATTCGGTGAATTCGGTCAATAATTTATCATGCGCGAGACAGGAAACATGCCGATGACACTGACGAGGTTGCTGCACAAGCACTCTTTCCGGATGATCATGATCCTCATGGCAGTGGTCGTGTTCACTGTCACCGGTTCTCTGCCGCTCCATTCCCAGGAGGATGTTACATCTTCCATTATGCGATACCGGCAGCGGGAGCTCAGCACCGGCTACTATGAGGAGTATGAGGTTCGTCCGCTGCGGCAGGCGCCGATGGTGGCCATTCCCGGCGTCAGAACCGGCACTTTTCCCTACAGCCCTTCGGCGGCGGAGGTCCGGATCCGTTCCCGTCTGGCCGATGCCCACCGGGGAATCAGGTTTTATCACCTCAGACAGTGCAAGGACTGCCATCCCCGGCAGGCACAGAATCTTCATACGGTCCGGGCCAATATCACCTGCCGCCAGTGTCACGGAGGCGAACCGATTGCTGCCATCAATCATTACTATTCTCCCATGAATCCGATTCGAAGGCATGCCTACATCTGTTCCAAATGCCATCAGGGGGCCAATGTCTCTTTTGCCAGCTATGTAATCCATGAACCGTTTCCGGCAAATCTGGAAACCCTGAAAGAATTTCCGGTCCTGTTTGTCGCCTTCTGGTTCATGGTGGCCATTGCCGCGGGAACATTCCTGGTGTTTCTCCCGCATACCGCCCTGTGGGGAATCCGGGAACTCTTCAGCAGAAAGAAGGAGGATACCGGTGGATCAGAAGAATAAACGGATCAGAATCCGCCGGTTCACTCCTCTGCAGCGGGTTTTCCATCTGCTGCTGATAATCACCTTTCTGATTCAGAGTGCAACGGGACTCGGACGGATGTTTATCGAAACCCCCTATGGAAGAGGGTTGAGCTTTGTTTTCGGCGGGTACAACATGGCCCGAGTGGTTCACATCTATGTAGGGATCTTCATGCTCATCGGCTTTCTGGTTCATGCCGTGTATCTGATGTTCAAAGTCGACTGGCGACGGTTCCCCCGGAGTCTGTTCAGTTCCGACTCCATTGTTCCCCACCCCGCAGATGTCAAAGGGTTTTTCAGCCACATGCAGTGGATGTTCGGACGGAAACCCTTTCCGGAATTTGACCGGTGGGGGTTCTGGGAAAAATTTGATTACTGGGCGGTGTTCTGGGGAATGGTCATCATCGGCGGTACCGGCCTGATCATGGCGTTCCCGCTTTATGTCACCCGTTACATTCCCGGCTGGTTTCTGAATGTCGCTTTCTGGATTCACCGGATCGAGGCGATTCTGGCCATGGCGCATGTCTTCATTATCCATTTTTTTATTGCCCATCTCCGGCGGCACAATTTCCCCATGGACCGCGCCATGTTTGAGGGAAGCGTAAGCCTGGAAACGGCAAGACATGAAAGACCGGCATGGGTAAACCGCCTGCAGCGGGAAGGACGGCTGGAGGCGCTGATGGTGGAAGATGCACATCCGCTGCGACGGACGTTCTACTACATGATCGGCTATACGGCTCTGCTGATCGGACTTTTTCTGCTGTTCGGCGGTATCTTCAGCAGTCCCTATATTACCTGGTGACATGGCTGTGAGCAGCACTTCATCGATGGGCAGGCAAGAGAAACGGAAGGCCACACACGAAGGGTTTTACCGTCTGAATCTGTTCGATATCATCGCGATCGGACTCATTCTGACGGCTGCGTCCGGTGTTCT
>JBEPXL010000518.1:0-3336 GCA_041641935.1 Desulfobacteraceae bacterium
GACTATGATATCCTTGTCTACGGCGGCATTCTTCTGGCGATCATGCTCTTTCTGCCCGGCGGGCTGGCCGACGGCATCCGCCGGATGGCGGGATGGGGACGGAACCTATTCCGGCGGCAGAAACAGGAGGAGGTGTCCCGTGTCTGAGCCGTTTCTCGGAGTGACGGACCTCCGCCGGGAGTTCGGCGGCGTGGTGGCCGTCAACAACCTCAGCTTTGATGTCACCCGGGGGGAGATTACGGCGGTGATCGGCCCCAACGGCGCGGGCAAGACCACCCTGTTCAACCTGATTACCGGCGTTCTCCGCCCCACTGCCGGGGATGTCCGGCTGGAAGGGGCGCCGGTCGGCGGGGAAAAACCCCACCGGATCGCCGCCCTGGGCGTCTCCCGTACCTTTCAGAATGTCCAGGTCTTTCCCGAGATGAGCGTTCTGGAAAACGTCATGGTGGGGCGCCATCTCCGCTCCCGGGCCGGACTCTTCTTTTCGCTGCTGGTTCCGCCCTTTTTCCGGGGGGAGGAACGGAAGGTCCGGAAAGACGCCGAAGCGTGGCTCGGTTTTGTGGGACTGGCGGAACAGGCGGACAAGCCGGCCGGAAGCCTTCCCCTGGGAAGCCAGCGGACCCTGGAGATCGCCCGGGCACTGGCGGCGGAACCGAAACTGATTCTTCTGGACGAACCGGCCTCCGGTCTCAACGCACGGGAGACCCTGGTGCTGGGGAAGCTGATCGGACGGATCCGGGAACGGGGCATCACCGTCCTTCTGGTGGAGCATGACATGGATCTGGTAATGGATGTATCGGACCAGGTGGTGGTGGTCAACTTCGGCGAACGCATCGCAAAGGGAACCCCGGCGGAAGTGCAGGCCGATCCCAAAGTGATTGCGGCCTATCTGGGGGAGTGAAGCCATGCTGCGTCTGGTAAACGTACACAGCGGTTACGGTCTGGTCCGGGTACTCCGGAATGTTTCCATTCATGTGGACAAGGGAGAGGTCGTCACCCTCATCGGCGCAAACGGCGCGGGCAAAACCACCACCCTGCGCGCCATCAGCGGCCTGCAGCCGGTGCAGGACGGGCAGATTTTCTTCAACGGCCGGGACATCACCAACCTGAGCGCCGAAAAGCTGGTCCGGTACGGGATTGCCCAGGTTCCCGAGGGAAGACAGATTTTCCGTCCCATGACCGTTGCCGAAAACCTGGAACTGGGCGGCTATCTGGTGTATAAATTACACGGGAAACGTCAGCTGCGGGCCAGCATCGATGAAAT
The DNA here is from genome assembly GCA_041641935.1 of Desulfobacteraceae bacterium. Taxonomy (GTDB): domain Bacteria; phylum Desulfobacterota; class Desulfobacteria; order Desulfobacterales; family Desulfococcaceae; genus JBEPXL01. The sequence continues at coordinate 1,265 of JBEPXL010000518.1, forward strand.
GTTCGAACTCTTTCCGATTCTCCGGGAGCGGAAGAGCCAGTTCGCCGGAACGCTCTCCGGAGGCGAACAGCAGATGCTCGCCATTGCCATGTCACTGATGGGACGGCCCCAGCTCCTGCTGCTGGATGAACCGTCCATGGGACTGGCGCCGCTGATCGTACGGGACATTTTCAAAACCATCGCCCATCTCAACGAAACCGAGGGACTGACGGTTCTTCTGGTGGAACAGAACGCCAACGCCGCGCTCAAAGTGGCGGTGCGGGGCTATGTAATGGAAACGGGACGGATCATTTATCAGGAACGGGCGGATGCCCTTCTGGAAAACCCGGAAGTCCGCCGGGCCTATCTGGGCCGGGACAAGGGCGACATCTGGGCATGAGGCAGAGGAGGTCGTATGGAATACTGGGATCAGGACCGGGAATGTATGGACCGGGAGGGCATCGCCCAGCTCCAGCTGGAGCGGCTCCAGTCCACCCTCAACCGGGTCTATAAAAACGTTCAGCATTATCGCAAGACCTTTCTGGACATTGACTTCATGCCAGAGGATTTCCGCTCCCTGGAAGATCTGAAGGCGCTTCCCTTCATCACCCGCCGGAATCTGATGGAAAACTACCCCTACGGCATGTTCGCCGTTCCGCTGCGGGAGGTGGTACGCCTTCACGCGCCGGTACTCAACCAGGACGACCCGGTGGTGGTCGGGTTCACCCGGCATGACCTGAAAAACTGGGCCGAACTGATGGCCCGGTGTCTGACCGCCGTGGGGCTGGACAAGGATGATGTGGTCCAGGTATCGCCGACGGTCGGGGTAATGACCGGGGCATTCGGCGTGCAACTCGGGGCCGAACGGATCGGCGCCTCGGTGATCCCCCTTCCCGGCGGCAACACGCCGGCCCAGGTCAAGATCATGCGGGATTTCCGGACCACAGCCCTGATCGCAACCCCGACCTTTGCCCTGGGAATCCTTCGTTCCATGTCCGATCTGGAGATGAGCTGCAACATGCTTTCCCTGCGGTATGCCATCCTGGGCGCGGAACCCTGGGCCGAGGCGACCCGGACGGAACTGGAAAACCGTCTCTGCCTGACGGCGACAGACATCTACAGTCTGGCTGAAATATTCGGACCCGGCGTGGCCTGGGAGTGTCCGCAGAAACAGGGGCTGCACATCGCCGAAGACCATTTCATCCCGGAGATTATCGATCCGGAAACCCTGGAGACGCTGCCGGCGGGGGAAGAAGGAGAACTGGTCATCACCACCATTTCCAAACAGGCGTTTCCCCTGATTCGCTTCCGGACCGGTGAAATCACCCGCATTATTTCCGAGTCATGTGCCTGCGGCCGGACCCATTGCCGGATCGCCCGTCTGTACCGGCGGTGCGATGAGGCCTTCGTGATGCAGGGGGACCGGATTATTCCGGAGCAGGTGAGCCGTGTGCTGTCCCGGCTGGTGGGGGATGTTCCCAATTTTCAGATGGTGGTGGAGCGGCCCGGAGACCAGGATCAGTTGACGGTGCTGATCGAGATTTCAGAAGGGATGTTTTTCGATGAAATGCGGAAACAGCGCCGGTTTGTGGAAGAACTGCACCGGGAAATTTCCATGTCCCTGGGATGGGAGGCGTCGGTCCGGCTGGTGGAGCCGGGGACATTTGATGTGAAGCAGAAGATTGTGGATCGGCGGGAGTTTGAATGAGGAGGATGATATGAAAAGAGCGATTTGGATATCATATGATTTTGGTATTCGTGGAGACTACGAAGGGATATATACGTGGCTGGATGGCCATAGTGCGATGGAGTGTGGTGACAGCCTGGCATTTCTGGAATATGAATTTACAGGAGACTTGATTGAGGCGCTTAAGGAGGATCTGAAGGACTCCGTGGATGTGACAAAAAAGACAAGAATTTATGTGATCTGGCGTGATACAGTTTCCAAAAAAATGAAAGGGCGGTTTATCTTGGGAACGAGAAAATCTCCTCCGTGGACAGGGTATGCTTTCGTTGAAGAGGGACTTGAAGATGAAGAGATTTAGGAGATGGAGTACATTCTGGTAGATACCGGTATCTGGATTGCAATGTTT
>JBEPXL010000519.1:0-3330 GCA_041641935.1 Desulfobacteraceae bacterium
CGGGAGGACCTGGAGGGCGAAGGCCTGCCGGATACCACCCGCTCCGCCGTGGAGCTCACCGAGTTCCAGGACGACGCGGTGGAGAAAGCCCGGCGGGTGCTGGCGGAAAACCATCTGCTGGGGCGGTACTGCGGAAATCCCGACGCCCTGCTGTCCCGGATTTTCCCCGGCAGTCGGCAGGTCCGGCTCCGGCCTCTGCAGGAAGCGGCACTGAACCTGCCGCTGACGCAGGAACCCCAGATGATTCTCATTGAAGCACCGATGGGAGAAGGAAAAACCGAAGCAGCCATGATCCTGGCCGACCGTCTGCTGGCGTCCCGATGGGCGGAAAAACTCTATTTCGCCCTGCCGACCATGGCGACCGCCAATGCCATGTATGCACGCATGGCTGAAATGATGGGAGAGCAGCGGTTCTTCGACGACCGCTCCTCCCTGGTTCTGGCTCACGGCAAACGGCATCTGCAGGATGCCTTTCTCCGGCAGATACAGACCACACCCGGATCGGAAGCCTATCAGGATGAAGAAAACCTTCCCGCCCGGATGGCCTGCAACCGGTTCTTTTCCCGTTCCCACAAGCGGAGCCTGCTGGCCCACGCCGGTGTGGGAACGGTGGACCAGATGATGATCGCCGTTCTGCGGTCCCGGCATCACTGGGTCCGGCTCTTTGGACTGACCAATGCCGTCGTGATCATTGACGAGGTACACGCCTATGATGCCTACATGCGGAAAATCCTGTCCCGGCTCATCGAATGGCTCCGTGCCCTGGGGGTGCATGTCATTTTGCTGTCGGCCACCCTTCCCCGGATCATCCGGCAGGAACTCTCCAGTGGCTTTGCCGGTGAGAGCGGCGAAGCGGAAAACCGGGATTACCCGCTGATCTCCCATTTTCGTCAGGAGCATCCGGTTGCCTATGTTCCCTGTACCGCGTCACCGTCTACGAAAAAAACCATTTTTATCCATATGACGGCTGACACGGACGCTGTTGTTGAAGAACTGATCACAATGGCCTGCGCCGGCGGGCAGTGCTGCGTCATCCTGAACACCGTTGCAAAAGCGCAGGAACTTTACACACTCCTGAAGAAATCGGAACGGCTGGAACAGATCGAGGTGATGCTCTTTCACAGTCGGTTCCGGATGATGGACCGCAGCGAAAAGGAAGAGGCGGTGCTGAGCCGGTTCGGAAAAAAAGGGGATCGGTCAACGGGACGGATACTGGTGGCAACCCAGGTGGTGGAACAGTCCCTGGATGTGGATTTTGACGTGATGATTTCTGAGATCGCCCCCATTGACCTGCTGCTGCAGCGGGCCGGACGGCTTCACCGGTTTCCGGCCAACAAAGCCCGCCGCAGGGCCACATTATGGGAAGCGCCGCGCCTGCTTGTGTGGCTGCCCTGTGATACAGTCTCAAACCTTCTGGATGACCGGAGGAGCAATCCCGGCGCTCGGTCGGTGTATGATGCCGCGATCCTCTACCGGACCGGCCTGCTGCTGGAGACGGGGGAAATCCCGGTGAAACTTCCGGATGATATCCGGGAACTGGTGGACCGGGTGTATGACGGCAACGCTATCGACATACCGGCATCCGATGCGGAGCGGTATGCCGCGTGCTGGGCAGCATGGGAAAATGACACCTACACCGGCCACACAAAAGGGGCAAGGGTAATTCATCCGAGACCGGGTGAAAAAAATCTGGTTTCGCTGGAAAAGAAAGCGACGGAAGAACCGGATGATGCAATGGCCTGTTCCGAAATGGATGAAAACGCACCAGCCGCAACACGGCTTGCACCGCCGTCGGTTACGCTTGTATTTGCCGATGGAAAATGGCTGCGGCGGCGGGAGGATTTTCGGGACAGGCCGGGTGTATATGCCGAATTTCTGCGGACAGTGGAACTGCATTCGGTGACGGTTCCGGAGTATATGCTCCCCGGTGTGAAGACGGAAACCTGTTCTGTTGATCCGGATTTGATACCGGCTGCGGACTGGGAAACAACCCGGCGGGAAATCGCAAAGGAACTGCCCCGGTGGAAGCGGTCTGTTCTTCTGCCGTCGCCGGGGGCGCGTGAGCGGGTGCGGTATGAATTTACCGGTTCGCCGGTCGCGCTGGTGTATGAGCGGGATTCGGGGCTACGGATTGAATACACGGACCGGGACAGACCGGTTTTCTTCCGGGTTGGAGAGGATGTATTACATCAGACACCGGATGAGAACGACATCACTGAGGAGGAACCTGCTGCGTCCGTTTCCCCTGCTGAAACCGGGTCACGATCCCGACGGCCTCCGGCGCCTGCGGAAGATCTGAAGAAAAAGGTGCGACCGAACCCGCTGAAGGACCGGATTTCCTATCTTCATGTGGGCAGAGCCCGCCTGGATGTGGATGATTCGGGTCTGGTGATGAGGCCGGTTGAAGGTGAGGCATTCCGTCAGATTCCGGTGGCATCACTGACTGTAATTCTGCTTGAACCGGGTTCGACAGTAACCCATGAGGCGGTAAAACTGTGCGCGCAGCATAAGTGTCTGCTGATCTGGGTCGGCGAGGGCGGTGTGCGCCTGTATTCTGCGGGATACTCGGATTTTTCCAGATCTGACAAGCTGCTGCATCAGGCCCGGATGTTTCATGATGAAAAACAGCGTCTGGTTGTGGTCCGCCGGATGTTCGAGATCCGGTTCAAGGCTCCATGCCCCAGGAACAAAAGCGTGCGGCAACTGCGTGGTATGGAAGGACAGCGGGTGAAAAAGCGGTACAAGGCACTGTCGGACCAGTACGGGATTCCGTGGGATGGTCGCTTTTATAAAATTTCGGATTGGGAGTCGGCGAATACGATCAACCGGGTCATCTCTACGGCGACATCCTGTCTGTATGGTATTGTCGAGGCGGCGATTCTGACGGCGGGTTACAGCCCTGCGATCGGTTTTCTTCATTCCGGAAAGCATCTGTCCTTTGCTTATGATGTGGCTGATCTGTACAAGGATGAAATTTTGCTGCCGTTCTGTTTTGAACTCGTCCGGGAGCATCAGGAAAATGCGGAAACGTTGATCCGTCATCATCTCCGGGATGTGTTTCGCCGTGAGAGACTGCTGGAGCGGTTGATTCCCGATATTGAGGATTTGTTACGGCCTGTGGACTGAGGAGGGGCGACATGATGGTTGTTGTGCAGGTGGAAAATGCACCGGACAAGCTGCGGGGTACGCTGACGGCGTGGTTTCTGCAGGTCAGGGCGGGGTTGTATGTGGGTACGCTGTCTGCCCGCATGAGGGATCAAATCTGGATGATGATGACGGGTATTCGGGATCTGGATTTTTCGGGGGTGATGGTTTATCCTTCTGCAAATG
>JBEPXL010000520.1:0-3328 GCA_041641935.1 Desulfobacteraceae bacterium
TGTCCGCAGCGAGCGGTGTACCATCCTGATCGCCGAGGATGATGTGTCCGTCCGCCGGTTCATCTGCCAGGTGCTGCAGCAGCAGGGTCACCGGGTGCTGGAATCCGCAGACGCCGCGAACGCCGTCGAAATTGCAGAACGGACCGGTGACAAGATTGATATTCTGCTGACGGACGTGATCATGCCCGTCCTGAACGGGCCGGAGGTATTCCGGCAGGTTTCCGCCTCACATCCCGAGACAAAGGCGCTGTATACCTCCGGCTATACGGACAGCATGATTACCCGACATGGCGTGTACAGCGGCGACACCTTCTTTCTGCAGAAACCTTTTTCCGGAAAGCAGCTCAACGATATCATATGCCGTATCCTGAACTGTTCCGGCGAAACATCCGGACCAGAGACAACTGTTCCGCATCCGGTCCATCGCTGTCCGCTTCATGGCCGGATAAAGGGAATTGACAGGTGAGATCTGATTCATCGATGCACCGGTGAACCGGGAGGTGTTCTGGAAATGGAGTCTTGAATAATTCCGGGGTTTCGGCATATCATGGGAGCATCAGAGCGATGACCGATAAATGCAGTACACCCACAGGAAACCATAACGCAGATGACTGAACAAAACCCCCGCCCCGGTATTCCGGACCCGCCCCGGCGCCGCATTGCCGACGTACCGGTGCAAAATATCCGCCGCACGATGATCATTGCCTCACTGTTCCTGCTTGTACTGGGACTCTTTCTGGCGATGATGCGCGAACTGCTGATCGCGGGAATCGTCGGGGCCATTGCCGGGGCCTATCTCCGGCCCTTTCAGAACCGGCTGGCGCCGCTGATGCGATGGCCCGGCCTGTCTGCGGTGACCATTATGGCCGTGGTGACAGCGCCTGTGACGGTGCTTCTCATCTACGGTTATATCGAGGTCCGGGAAGCCGCCGAATATATTATCTCACACTCCTCGACCCTGGCGGACCAGATCGATACCACACTGGACAGGTTTCCGTATATCCGGCGGATGGATGAAATGCTGCCCATCGAGAGCGCGCTGCGGCATATGGCCGGTATGGCCACAAAGCTGCCGATCGGAGTCCAGACGCTTCTCGTCAAATTATCGGTCAATACATCCATCCTGCTGTTCACGACCTTTTATGTTCTCACCGGGGCGGAACATCTTGTGGCGTGCCTGCGGGAGCGTGTTCCGCCGCAGTATGCCCCCCTCGCCCGGCGGATGGAAATCCACTTTGAAGGGGTTCTCTACGGGGCTGTATACGGCGCGCTGATCACGCAGGTTCTCAAGGCGCTTTTTATCCTGTTAGCCAATTTTCTTTTCGGAATTCCCCTGCCGATCGTCCTTGCGCTGGTCACGTTTGTGATCGGTTTTTTTCCGGTGGTGGGTGCGTGGACGATCTTTGTCCCGGCGGCGGGCTATCTTCTGGTTTTCCAGAACTCCCCCTGGGAGGCACTGACGATGATCACCCTCGGCTTCGGGTTCAACACCATTCTGCTGTCGATGATCATTCGTCCCAAACTGGCCGCCGAACAGTCCCAGGTACTCAATTTCTACTGGATGTTCGTCGCCCTTGTCTCCGGGGTCTATACCTTCGGGGTGGCGGGCATCCTGATCGGTCCCATTGTGGTGGGACTGCTCAAGGCGGTCTTCGATACGATCACACTGGAATACGACCGGCTGACGGCGGAAGACGAGGATGGCCCCGAACCCAGGATCTTCCGGGAAGAGAAAATGCCACTGGAAGAGGAACCGGAACCCTCCTCTCCGTAACCGGCGGAAATTTTCCTCCATACAAAGACAGGTGATACAGCATCCATGAAAAGAATACCCGGCTTTTCCATTCTTCTCTGCTCATTCCTGCTCGTTCTCTTCTGTGCAGGCTGTGAAAAATCCAGTGAAAAACCGGCAGCCGAACCATTGGCCGCTCCGGCGCAGCCCGCTGCGTCCTATGACGGCACCATCGTGGCCATGGGCGACAGCCTCACCGAAGGGCTCGGTGTGGATGAATCCGAAGCCTGGCCGGCACTGCTGGAAGAACAGCTGCAGGAAAACGGATACATCTTCCGCGTCGTCAACGCCGGGGTCAGCGGGGAGACCAGCAGCGGCGCCCTTTCCCGTGTCGAGTGGACCCTCACCCTCGATCCGGATATTGTGATTCTGGAAACCGGCGCCAATGACGGCCTGCGGGGCATCGATCCGGAGGTGACCCGGCAGAACCTGTTTGAAATCATCGAAATTCTGCAGGAAAACAAAATCGTTGTCATTCTGGCGGGAATGGAAATGGTCCGGAACATGGGAGACGACTATACCGGGGCATTTGCGGAAATATATCCGGAAGTCGCCCGGGAAACCGGCGTGATCCTGATCCCTTTTTTTCTGAAAGGGGTCGCCTCCGATCCGCAGTACAACCAGTCCGACGGCATTCATCCCAATGCCGAAGGTCACCGGCTCATCGCCAGAACCGTCTATCCCTATGTCATTCAGGCCATCAAAGCCTGGCCGGGGACGGTATCGGATTAAAAATCCTGAAAGGTATCCTCATCGTCGAAGGGAATCACCTTTTCCGCCCGTTTGGTATTGCCCACAGAAGCCGGTAATTTCTTCTGCGATTCCTTCCGGCGCTTCGGACGCTGTTCCTCCTCCGGCAGGAAGTCCATTTCGGATGCCATCTCCTCTTCGGAAAACATATCTTCTTTCGTGTCCGTCCTGCCGTTTCTGCCGAGCAGCCCCATCAGTTCATATACAATGCCATTCATCTGCATGGCCTGGGCATTCATCTCTTCCGATGCCGAGGCCGATTCCTCCGCGTTGGAGGCATTCTGCTGGACCACCCGGTCCATTTCCATGACGGCATGGTTGACCTGAATGATTCCCTGCGCCTGTTCGTCCGAGGCGGCGGCGATTTCGGCAATGAGATCATCGATTTTGACGGTCCCCTCACTGAGGCGGCTGAAAACGGCACTGGTATCTTCCACGTACTGAACCCCATCAGTCACCCGTGTAACCGTCTCCTCGATCAGCGCCGAGGTATCTCCGGCGGCTCTGGAAGCCCGCATGGCAAGATTCCGGACCTCATCGGCCACCACGGCGAATCCGGCCCCGGCCTCCCCGGCCCGGGCCGCCTCCACCGCCGCGTTCAGCGCCAGAAGATTGGTCTGAAAGGATATTTCGTCGATGGTTTTGACAATCTTCCGGGTTTTTTCACCGGCTTCGGAAATCGCCGTCATGGCGGCGGTCAGGTCGCTGACGGTTTGCTCCGCCCCTTCCATATCCTTCCGGACATCGGCGACGATCCCCCGGGCATGCTGGGCATGATCGGCATTG
>JBEPXL010000521.1:0-3320 GCA_041641935.1 Desulfobacteraceae bacterium
GTTCTCCTCGTAATCCAGTTTCTTGATCAGTTGATTGACAAACCACTTGAGGCTGTTGACCGTCTGCTTTTCCCGGTTCTTGACCGGGCCGACCGCCTCCCAGTTGTCCGTCAGCAGGCCGTTCAGAGCCTGAAAAACACTGGACAGAACGCCGACCCCCTGTTCCAGAAAAACGCCGTAGAGAAAGTAGCCGATGATCCGGATATCGTAGGTTCCCTCGGCAATGACCCCTTCGGCCTCTGTGGCGGCTTCCAGGAACTGTCCGTCCTGGACCATGCCGGCAATATCGGTGAACCGGGGATCGAAGGTATCCATGCCCGGTTTTTCACTCACTTCCAGTTCCTGATTCAGCAGATCAATATCCATATTGGTTCCTCTTGAAAATGCAGCAGATCAGTTGGAATGAAGGTCTGATTATCCGAGATGCCCCCGGAAAATCCGGACCCGGCGGTAGTTGAGTTCTCCGCCCCGGATGCGGTCCCATCCCAGGTAGCTGGTTTTCTGGAGCTGTGCCCAGCCTTTCTGGGACAGAATCAGCAGAATGATTTCGATGTCGATTCCCACCGACCGCAGGATGGGATAGACCATCTCTTCCAGGCGTTCGGATATTTTCCTGGCCCAGGGGGCACCGCTGACCGTGTATTCATCCTCATTGATCAGGGTGACCCGGATGCCGTAGACGGGTACCTTGATCTCCCGTCCGAAAATCGCCTCATAGCCCAGCCGGGTCACCCCCAGCCGGGGAAAGGTGGTCTCCAGGGTCCGCTTCAGGGTCATTTTCTGCACCTGGACAACCAGTTCCGGAAACGCGAGCTGAAACAGAAAGTGAAGACCTGCCGGGGATTTCAGGTCCAGCATCTTGAGGTAACGCCGCCGTATCCGATCCATGTCCGGAAAAATCCGCGGGTTGATTTCCGGGTAAAGATGGAGCAGATAGCTCTGGATCAGAAAATGATCGAAATACCCCAGAAAGTCGATGAACGACCGGGAATCGATGGTTTCGGTGTCCATCTCTTTGAAAAAGTAGCTGGGAAGCAGGCTCTGGGCGCTCAGCAGGCCGAAGTTGAAATAGATGATCACCTGCCGGACCGGCGATCTGCGGAATTCGATATCTTCCAGCAGGGCAATCTGGGAAGCGCTGCTGACATTGCTCCGGAACAGAATCTCCTCGCCGGTATACCCCAGATATTCCAGAAGACGGAGCAGGGAAATGGGATCGAATTCACGGATCCGTCGCCTGATCCGGGCTTCCGTTCCCTTGCCGGTCCTGTTCGGGCTCATGGCGGACCTGCCGGCCGGATGCGCCGGGCCTGTTCAATGGCTTCAAACATATCCTCCATCTGGCTGATCAGTTCTTCGATGGCGGCGTTGAGGGCCTCCCGTTCTTCGGCGGCCGGTTCCGGCCCCTCTTCGGGAAAGCGGAGCAGGAGCATGTTCTTCAGTTCATCGGCGAGCCGGACAAACAGATCACCGGCCTCTCCGGTGATATGCCGTTCGACATAGGTATGGATCTGGTCCCATACCGCCAGCACCGCTTCACTGTCCGGAGAGACGGGTTTCCGGGGCCGGTCCGGTTTTCCGCCGCCGGGCTGCCAGTTCCGGCGCAGCCGCTCCGGGGAAAAAAGGTCGTCAAATCGATCCGCCATAGTAGGTCGCGTAGAGCTTCAGCAGAATATAAAACGCAATCACCAGCACACCGGCCCCGGCATAATACCACCAGGGGGAGCCGTAGGTCCTGATCCGGATGACCTGTTCGGCGGTTATGTTGCTGTCGGCGGCTTCTTTCACCGGGATTTTTTCTGCCAGCTTTTTCTTGTATTCATTGATCTTGACCGGGTCGTCGTTGTAGCGTCCCCGGAAGCCGTGGTCGATACAGAAGTAGTAGACCTCATAAATAAAGGGAAGGGTCTGGGGTTTGCGGAGAATATCTTCCAGCGTGTCGTAGAAGAGAATCCCGCCGTCATCGATCTGATACAGTTCCCGCTGAAGCGGCGGCCATGTCTGTCCGCCCTTGATGTACCGGGACTGGATCAGTTCATCAAAATAGACAACGATGGGGAACATGACCAGATAGCTTTCCCGTTCCGTCAGGGATTCGGCCAGTTTCACCCGGAGAAACTCCAGCTGGGTCCGGATATCGGACCGGACCCGCACCATCTCGGACAGTTCGGTATCATCCGGCTCCCCGGCCTGCTGTTCGCCCCAGTCCGACTGGGCCTGGTACATCTGTTCACAGAGATCCCGCGTCTTTACGAACACCTCGTGGACCGCTTCCCACTGGTCGTCTTTCATACAGAACTATCTTTCCGCTGTTGATATGGCAGCCGCATCCGAAGTCTCCAGTCGTATATCCACATTCGCATTCGATATCCAGGCGTCCAGCACCTGCCCGATATGGGCGGTGAAGGTATCCAGCAGGGGCAGCAGGCTCGGATCGATATCCCGGAACCGGAAATGGTACAGGAGCCGGATCATGCCGGCCATATCCTTCTGCTTGGGAGGGACTTTCTCGATCCGGATCTCCGACAGCAGGGGCAGCAGGTTCCGGAACTCGCCTTCCAGGGGGCTTCCCATGGCCATCAGCAGGCTGTGCAGATCGTCCCGGTCCAGTTCCGTCTTGTTTTTCAGGGTGAACAGGTGCATGAAATTGTCCATGTTCTCCCCGAACCGGTTGTCCCGGTGGGGCAGAATGCTTCCCAGGGTTTCCCAGGCCAGCCCCGGAATATGGCGACTGTAGGGGATCACCCGCAGTTTCTGCCCGATGGTTCTGGAAAAATCGGGCTGGAACCACCGTCCTTCCACCGTAATGGTGCGGGGCGCTTCAAATGCCTGCGGAAAATTGAGATGGAGCATGCTTTCCCGCTGTTTCCGTTTCGGGTCGAACCGCTGATGCACCTCGTAGGAACCGTTGCCCCCGGACATGATCCCCGGTTTGAGGTGGACCAGACCGTCCGGGCTGGTCATGTAGACCCCCTTGATGGAATGGAGTTCAAACCCTTTTTCCGGGTCGGGAAACAGGATCGGGTACTGCTCCTGCGTACCGTCACAGATCAGCGGCCGGGCCGGAGAGGACTTGAGGTTGATGATCGGAACGGCGAACATCTGAAACACATCCCGGTTCAGGATCAGGTTCCGGGGCCAGTCCGCGTGAAGATCCAGGCAGATGGTGAACCGGTTCCAGTCGGAAGGCGGCGGCGGAATCTGGAAATTGACGAACAGATCCTGCCGGGGAAAATGGAAAAAAATCCGTTCCGCCATGATCGGGTTGCGCCATTCATCTTCCCCGGGAGAAAGAAGACCGAAGCTGATTTTGCCGGGGC
>JBEPXL010000522.1:0-3314 GCA_041641935.1 Desulfobacteraceae bacterium
ACGAAATAAGTGATTTTCCAGAAGAGATTGGCGGCGTTATTCTTCAAAAGACTCATGTTCCCTGTGCTTGCAAGCGATAGGCCTCCAGAAAACGTCTGTCACGGCATGGCCGGGTACCGGTTTTGCGCGCCGGACCAGATGACAGGCATTTTCCTGGAAGCCTAGTGGAAAAAGGGAGGCCGGAGACCGGCCTCCCTTCCATTTCACCTTATTCCTGAATATCCGACATCCAGTCCGTGCCCTTGATCCACTTGTTGTAGATCCGCTCGTACCGGCCGTCGTTCTTCACCTGGCGGAGAAAATTATCGAGCCAGTTGAGGAAATCGGGATCCCCCTTGTTGACAGCCCATGCCAGGGGTTCGTAGGTAAAGGGTTCATCCAGGAAGATGACCTTTCCCTCTCCCTGCTGGGCATAGAGATAGACACAGTTGGGCAGGTCATACACATAGGCATCGGCCTTGCCGTTCAGGACTTCCAGAAACGCCTCGGTTTCGGTCTCGAACGACTTGTAGTTCGCCTTGGGAATATAGCGTTTGACAGCCTGCTCTCCGGTGGTGCCCAGCTTGGAGGTTACCGTGTATTTGGCATCATTGAGATCCTTGTAGGACTTGACGGTGTCTTCATGTTTCTTGTTCAGCAGAATGGTCTGACCGACGATGATATAGGGGTCGGCGAAGTTGACCTTGAGATTGCGTTCCTGCGTGACGGTCATGCCCGACATGATAATATCGAACTTGTTGCTGAGCAGGGCCGGAATAATGCCGTCCCATGCGGTGTTGACCGGAACGAACTTGACGCCCATGGCCTTGGCCATTTCCTTGGCCATGTCAATGTCGAAGCCGACAAACCGGCCGTTTTTGTCGGTCATTTCAAAGGGAACATAACCGGCCTCGAAACCGACCCGAAGCTCGCCGCGCTTCAGAATATCCTCGATGGTCGATTCTTTGGCCAGATCAATATCGGCACTCCACGCAGTTCCCGCAAAGCAGAGCACGAGCGCAGTCAGTAATGCCAGACACTTCCACATACCTCTCTTCATTGTAAAAACCTCCTTGCAGTTGAACAGCCATTTCAGTTGATGGATATGGACCTTGCAGATGGCCGGTGCAGTACCGGCCGACACTAGTAGGATTTCCCTTCCGTCAGAATCTCCCGGATCACCATCCGTCCTTTCCTGCAGCTGGGGCAGACGGGTATCTCCTCCCGGGGCATATAGATAATTTCAGTATGTTTGCACTTGGGACACACGACTTCAACCGCTTCCTGCCGTATTTTTTTCATTGCCGCGCTCCTCGTAAAAGGATTACCCCTGTCCTTTCAGGTTGCCCTGTCTTATAACGGGAAATGGTCGGATGTAAATATTTTTTTCCCGGAGCCGGCGGAAAAGCATACGGAAACCTGTGTTTTCAGCCAATTGAATTCACCTTGACAGATTTCTTCATCGACAGTTACTATATTTTCTGCAGATCGACATTCGAGAGCTATTTTCTTATAATCAGTGGGAGGGAAAAAATCAATGCCAGACAAGCGGTTCAATATCGATGAAATCATGAATCGGCCTGAGGTGCAGGATGTCACCAGCAGAGTCAACCAGGGGCTGATCGAGCGGTGCAGCTATCAACCGCCGGTATGTGAAGTATTTTCAAATCCCTTCACGCGGCTGGAACCCGATGACAGCTATCAGTTTACCATTGATCGGGAGGCCGGCAAGAAACTCCCGAAAATCATTCATAACCAGGTCCAGTCCATTGTCGCAGCCGATGAAACGGATAAAAATCATCCGCAGGAATTCCGGCGGAAACGGACCATCGGCGTGGTCTTTTCAGGCGGCCCCGCGCCCGGCGGACACAATGTCATCGCCGGGATTTATGATGCCGCCAAAAAAGCCAATCCCGACAACCGGATTCTGGGCTTCATTCTGGGGCCGGACGGGATCATCGAAAACGAAGTTGTGGAACTGACCGAAGAGATGGTGAGCAAATACCGGAACCTGGGCGGGTTTACCATGATCCGGACCGGCCGGACCAAGATCGACACCAAAGAAAAGATGTCCCTGGCCCGGGAAAACTGCAAGAAGCTGGGACTGGACGCCCTGGTGGTCATCGGCGGGGATGATTCCAACACCAATGCCGCATTCCTGGCGCAGGAGATGTTCGACGACGGCATTCAGGTCATCGGCGTGCCCAAGACCATCGACGGCGACATTCAGGTCCGGGACAATACCGGGCGGGTTCTCTGCGCCATGTCCTTCGGATTTCATACCGCGGCGCGCGCCTTTGCCAAATCCATCAGCAACCTCTGCACGGACGGCAGTTCCGATGTCAAATACTGGCATATCTGCAAGGTCATGGGCCGGGTCGCCAGCCACCTGGCCCTGGAAGTCGCCCTTCAGACCCATGCCAACATGACCTTTATCGGGGAAGACCTTGCCGATTATGTGGACGAACGGCGACTCCAAAAAGCCGAAGCCGAGGGAACCGTCGATTACACCGCTTTCGGAATGACCCTGCGGCATCTTTCCCGGGTGATCTGCGACGGCATCGTGCGGCGGGCGGCGGTGGGAAAAAATTACGGGGTACTGGTCATTCCCGAAGGGATACTGGAGTTCATTAACGAAATCCAGGTCTTTATCATTAAACTGAACACGATCATCGCCGACTACAACCGGACCCATGACCGGGCGTTTCATCAGGATTTTCCCCTTCTGGAGGACAAGCTGGAATACCTCCGCCGCCTGGCGCGGCGGTCACGGGAAGAAGAGGGTTCCTCGATCTGGAACACCCGGGACGACGATCTTTTCAATGATATCCCCGGCTTCTTTCAGGAAGGACTGCTGATGGAGCGGGACAGTCACGGCAATTTTCCGTTCTCCCAGGTACAGACGGAAAACGTCATCATGGGGCTGGTGAAGGATTACCTGAAGATCCTGCAGGAGAAAGGAATTTACAAGGTCGGCATCAAACCCTCCTATTACCGGAAAATTCTGGAGATAGATCATCTCGACCCCGATCTGTACGGCCCGGTGCTGTTCAAGAACTACAATGAGGACGGCCAGTTCCTGATTGTCAAACCGGACATCATTTCCCTCAAAACCCTGGATCAGGAACTGGCCCGGGGCGGCCTGCTGACCGAAGACGGCAAGACCCCTCCTGCGATCCGGAATATCTACCAGGCTTCGGTCCCCGAATTCAAAACCCAGACCCACTTTTACGGCTACGACGGCAGGGGAAGCAACCCGACCCGCTTCGATTGCATCTACACCTACAATCTCGGACAGACGGTCTTCAGCCTGATCGCCAACGGGGCCACCGGCC
>JBEPXL010000523.1:0-792 GCA_041641935.1 Desulfobacteraceae bacterium
CTGCACATCCTCGACGACATCGCCGACCGGGACGGGCGCACCCATCTGCTGACCAGCGCCTGTACCAGTGAATACACGGATGAACTGATGAAGCGTGTGGGTGCGGTCTTTGTCTCTCTGGACGGACCGGAACCGGTACACAACCGGTCCAGGGGCAAACCCATTTTCCGGGAAGTGCTCCGGTTTCTGTCAAAGGCCCGGGACGCAGAGAAGAGAATCCGGATCGGAACCCTTGTGACCCGTCTCAACCGTCATGCCGCCACTCAGGTCGTGGATGTACTGGAAGATGCGGATATAGTACCCGGTTCTCTCTGCTGGATGAACATGTCACCGACCGGCGGCCTGTTTTCCCGGAAGAAAGGAAACCGGCCCGCAGGCTCCTCCTTCGACGGTTACCTCAGCGCGGATGAGACCATCGCCTTCAATGAAAGCCTCCGGGCCGATCCGAGGATTTCCCGTCTCCCCTGGGCAAAGGTCGAACCCGGCTTCAGCAGGAATGAAGCGGATATGGGCTGCGAACTGGTGCAGGGAAAGCGGCGGGTTCTGGTGCTGGCCGACGGGGACATGTACCTGTGCCCCATGCTGACACCGCTGCCGAGCCCGTTCAATATCCTGTCGGGCGATCCCTTTACGCAGATCATGAATCTGGTGAACTGGACGCCCCGTCTCCGGAGCGACTGTCCCGACCACGATACCTGCATGGGTGGCTGCATCGGTTATCAGCGGCTGTTCGCGCCCGATGCCTCCTGTGACGCCCGCTGCAGCCGGGTCCGGAGTGACATGCCGTCCCGC
>JBEPXL010000523.1:802-3310 GCA_041641935.1 Desulfobacteraceae bacterium
GTCGCCCGAACGGCTTGCCCAGGGATACCGCCCTGTCTGCCCCTGCCGGACGGTTCCTGTCAGCGCACTGGGCCGAACATGATGTCAGAATTGTACCGCCGCATGCCGAAGGCGGATCTCCATTGCCATGCCCTTCTGTCCGCACCGGTCCGGACCTATGAAACCCTTCTGGACCGGAAGATTCCGCCGTTTCAGGGACAGGGGTTTGATGCCTTTTCGGACTATGTGAAACGCTACTTCAAACCCTTTTTCAGGAACAGGACGGCATTCCGGCGGATCATCCGGGACGCTTTCGGGGCAATGGCAGCGGATGGCGTCACCTGCGCCACCCCCGGTTTTGATCTGCCTGCGGATGATCTTTCCGGCTTTACCCTTCCGGAGTTTGTCGAAACTGTTGCCGAAGAAATCCGGCGGGTCGCGGACCGGATCCGGATTCTTCCGGAACTGACCATCAAGCGGGGATACGGGCCGGAGCGCAATCTGATGCGGTTACGCCAGGTGATCCCGTACCGGCTGTTTGCCGCTGTCGATCTGGCCGGAGATGAGCGGGATGTTCCCTGCCGGGAGTTTGTACCGCTGTTTCGCTACGCAGCGGATCAGGGGCTGTATCTGAAAGCCCATGCAGGGGAATGGCGGGGTCCGGAAGAAATCGCGGATGCGGTTCATCTTCTCCGGGTCGATGCCCTGCAGCACGGCATCCGGGCTGCGGAATCCGAACCGCTGATGGCAGTGCTTGCAGAACGGCGGATTTACTGCAATCTCTGCCCGGGCAGCAATGCGGAGCTGGGGATTCTGGACGATGCAGCCGGGCAGATTCAGAAGCTCTGCCGGAATGAAGTGCCGGTGACCGTCAATACCGATGATTACACAGTCTTCCGTTCTCCCCTGAGCCGGGAAATGGCCATCCTCCGGACCTATGCATTTACCGCCAATGATATCCGCCACATTGCGGAAAACGGATTGAAAGAGTTTGCGGAAATTGAACAGCGCCAGGCAACCGAATCCTGAAACCGGCAGCGCCCCTTTTTACCGTGTCTACCGGGTGCTGCTCGATCATGCACGTTCCCTTGCCGCTTCGATGCAGACGGTCCGGCAGCATTCCCTTTCGGTCCTGCAGCAGATCAGTACCACCCTGAATACGGACGATGTGTCGCTTCTGTGTTACGGCTCTTCCCTCCATCCGCATACCTTTCTGCCGGGTTCGGATATCGACCTCACCATCGTCTGCGACGATCTTCACCGGGGAACCGCTCTGCTGGACCGCATCGAAGACCTCTGGCGGAAGGAAACCGGAGGGTCTCCGTGTCTTGACGGCATTGTTTCTTTTCTGGAACCGTTTCCCGACCCCTGCCTCAGCGGCGCTGTCCGGATCGGCGGCGATCCGGACCATTTCAGCAGAATCCACCAATATCTCCGGAATCATACAATCCGGCTCCGTCACTGGCGCTACGGATTCTCGGAGCATGCCCTCTTCCGGAAATCTGACCGGACAGAGAAATATGTTCCCCTGAAAGCCTCCTCCCGAGCGCCGCTCCGGGTAGTGGCCCATCTCCGGCTGATTACCGCCCCCGGCGTGTTCCGGTACGAAGACCACCGGTGGGTCGGGTCCCGGTGTGCCCCGGGGATGCCGGACTGGTACTTTCCGGCTGAGAGGGCGGCACAGGGAGAAATGATCCTGCGGGGAATCAGAACAGCACTGGAAAACGTCGAGCGGAAACTCTCCAGACGGGCTGCGCCGGATACGGTGCGCCATGTCATCAGCGAAGCACTGGGGTTCACGGAGCAGGAAAGCCGGGAAATCCTTCCGGTGATCCATGACTGCGTTACGGCCATTGCGTACCATTTTCATATCGTGGCACGCCGTCTGGCCTGCCGGTTCGGTATCGACATCAGCGATATTGCCCTGTATCCGGAAAAGACACTGGCGAGCAGAAGAGAAAAGGTCCGTCACAGTGAGGTTTTCCGCGCCTACGCGGCCTGGGTCGATGACGCACCGGAAATTCTGTCAGCACTCCGGCCGTATTTTTCCTGCGGCAATGAGGTCGCCTTCGGACTGGCTTCCAACCCGGCCACTCCTTTTGACATGCTCGCCGAACAGAGGGGAACCGCTCACTGGCTGCGCTTTCAGCCCTATCTCCGGCAGAAGATATATGGCCATCCATCCGTCAAAGCGCTATCCGCCCCTGCCAGAAGAGATTTTCTTTCTGCCTGTCTTGCAGAAGAACCGGTGGGCAAGCTGAGAAGGATACTCCGGAAAAAGTTACAGGAAAGTGAATCCTGTTGAAGATCGAGGCGCAGCGTCTTACAATAGTTTTTACAGATCATCCCTGTCCGGTTGCACAGTATTTCTGGAGGACCGCCTGAAGGCGGCACTCCGAACTTTTTTTCTTTTTCCCGAAGACCATTTCGCCGGAAACCAGGAGTTCAAAGGAGTTCAATGTGAAATTTCCCTACGGCATCAGCGATTTTCAAAAAATAATCCGCAATGGCTACTACTACTGCGACCGG
>JBEPXL010000524.1:0-3284 GCA_041641935.1 Desulfobacteraceae bacterium
CCGGGGAGTCGCTTCAATGACCAGCGCGTTTCGGATCTCATCCGCTGTAATCTGCACCTCACTGCCCAGCGCGGCAGAGGCTTCGGCGCCAATCGTTCTCGCTGCAACCGGACGGCGCTCCTCTGTATCAGCGGGAGGCTCTTCCCCCTGACGCGGAATGGCATAGGGATTATTCTGCTGCCGTGCTTCAGGTGAATCCTGATTCCTCGCTGCGGGTTCCTTTGAAAATACCTGATTCAGCAAGTCGGCCAGTTCACCGGCCTGCCCGTTTTTTACAAAATAGATATAAATATTCGGTTCCGTATCGGCAGGAACGGCGTCCAGCTGGCGGACAAGCTGATCAATCCTGCCGAACACCTGCGGGTTGGAACTGGCAGCCAGAATGGTATTGAGCCGTTCAATGGCAATAAAATTCACTTCTTCCTGAAGATTTTTCCCAAAGGAAGCAAACAGCGCCTGAAGGGCCTGAACCACATTGTCGGCACTGGCATATTTCAGGGGATAAAACTGATAGTGAAAGCGATCAAAGAAATTGATGTCAAAGGCGGAAACCAGTTTGAGTATTTTGCGGATATTGGAGAGGGTATCCACGACAACCAGTGTTTCCGAATCTCCGTGAGATACGATAGTCCCCTGCGCCGATACAAAGGGCGACAGCAGTTTCGCCATTTCTTCGGCTTCGATATGCCGCAGCGGAATAATCTGGACCACCAGCCGCCCTTCCGGTGCGGCTTTCGGAACCGAACGTCCGCGGCGGACATCACCATAATCCACCGGCAATCGGGATGCATCCTGCATCGGAACAATCTTGTACAGATTTCCCTCTTTCACCGCCGTCAGACCATTCACCTGAAGGATCTGCAGAAACACCGGAAAAAGTTCATCCTTTTCCAGCGTACCGGCAGTGCGGATTGTCACCTGTCCCTTGACGTTCGGCTCCAGGAGATAATTGATGTTCAGTATTTCGGCAAGCGTCCGGATTACTTCATCGAGTTCCGCGCTGTCGAAATTGAGTTCAATCTCCCCTGTTTCCGGAATCCGCCGTACACCGCCCGTATCCCGTGGCGTGGTTGGAGCAGTATCACGTTCCGGAGGTGGAACCGCTTCCGGTGGTGGTGTTACCGGTTGTGCAGGTGGTTTGACAATCTGTGTACGAGGTGTCTGCTCCGTCTGTGTCTGAGTCTCCGGTGACTGTCCCGGCTGAGATGCAGGCTGTCTGTTCTGATTGTTTCTCGGCCCCCCGAAAATCAAATGATCCTGATTTCCGTTTTGCGCCAGAAAATGTGAAGAAGCGACGTTCTGATGGGGGAGCTGGTTTTCTGATGCCTTCATCCCTGTCTCCGCAGCACATATGCCACGGGAGGGAATCATCAGCAATCCGGCGATCAAAATGAGGTATGTCAGCTTTCGCAGACCAAAAATATCAGGTATCATGCGTCAGTTGATCTTCCGCCGGATTTCACCGAATGGTGTCTGAATCACTTCGTATTCTCCACCTTCCCCCTGAACAGCAGATTGATTCTGCTTCGGCAATGGCGGGAAAGGCGATGTCTGGCGTGGCGCCGTTCCGGCATTTTCGGCTGCAGGTTCCGACTGCGCCGTTTTGCTGCTACCGGCGGATACATCTTCCGTATCTGAACCGGATGCTGTACTCTCCTTCACCGGTTTCTCCTGCTCAGCCGGTTTTTGATTTTCGGCTTTCTGCCTGTTTGCTGCGGATTGTCCGGGAGGTGCAGCATCTGAAGACGACAGTGTCACAACCGTCGGGGCGTCAGCCCGTGCGACCTGAAGTGACCTTCTGGGTTTGGCATGGTCATAGAGGAGTACCTCAACGGTTTCAGATGCAGAGGCAAGCAGGAGTTTCTCTTTTTCGATCGCTGTAACCGTCATGCCTGCAATCTGGTCTCCCACATAAACCCATTTATCCTCTCCGGATCGAGTATTCATCTCCCGGACCAGGGCTTTTCGATAGTCTCCGACCATGACGACACCATAGAGAAAGACCGGCTGGCGGGAGGCCTGTACCTGCGGCGCATCCGTATCTGTTTCTGTTATGGCCGCTTCGGGTACAAACGCTGCCCGATCTTCTGAAAAAAGCGTTTGTTCCACGATCAAATCATAGGCCGCCGCGGGTTCATTTTTCCGCTGGGCAACCCGGGGCCGCACCGGATTCATTTGTCCTTTTTCTGAAAAGGCCTTTGTCTGCGGAGGAATCCGCTCTTTCTGCGTCCATATTCCGGCTGCCTGGAAGCCAACCGAGATAATGAATACCGCCAGGACAATATTGATAAACCAGACTTTTGAAAACATAATGGCCTGTAGTCCTCATGTTTTTTTCATATACCCCGTCACGGTGAAAGTCGCCTGAATCCGGTCGGGATCCCCCCGCCGGACGACTCTGATTCTCAGGTCACTGACACGCAGTGTTTTGGGGGAAGTTTCAATGCCGTAGAGAACATTTTTCAGCCCACTGGCATTGGTTTCAAAGGAAATCTGCACCGGAACCGAAAGATACGGCGCATCATTCTGGCCTGCCGGCTTCATGACCTGCATGGATCGTATTTCGATTTCATTCTGACCGGCAATTTCCGTCAGTGCATTCTGGATATCAACTGCTGCGATGGCAGGTGTTTCGCCACTCAGAAGTCCTGTTTCCACCATCTTTAACTGCTCTTCCAGATCGGCAATACCGGCTTCGAGAGTTTCCCTTTCCTGCATCATCTGCTGATATTTGGCCAGATGCTTCCTTTTCAGGGCGATTTCGCTTTCAAAAGAGAAAGAACCCCGGATGTCCGGATAAAATCGATACACCGCCCCGATCAGCAGAAGGATAGCGCCACCGATGAGAATGTAGCGTCTTTCTCTGGTCAAGGTAATGTCTCCACAGTGCGTGATTCAGCAGCGGTCATCCGCATAATCAGGAATTGATTTCAAGTCCGATACGGAACCGTTCTTTTCCGTCCCGGCTTCTGGTGATGGAGGAAAGAAAGACCACATCCCGGAACATGGGTGACGCCTCCAGCAGGGGAATCAGTTCCGTCGCCGTTTCGGCATAGCCATCCAGCTGAATTTCCTTATCTCTGTAGCTCAGTTCCTGAACCCAGGCGGTTTCCGGTATGATACGGGTCAACTCCCGCAGAACATCCAGTGGAGAAATCTGTCCTCCGCCCATGGTATGGAAATAGGAAAGGCGTTCTTCCAGTGCAGCGGTTCTCTGCCGTATCTGTCCCAGATCCGAAACTTGTGCTGTATACTGATTCAACCGGGTATCCAGCTGTTTCAGT
>JBEPXL010000525.1:0-3297 GCA_041641935.1 Desulfobacteraceae bacterium
ACCGGACCGGTCCCCGCCTGACCGCCGGTAAAACGGACGGATATATGCTCATGGCCGCTGTCGTTCTTGCTGTTCTCATCCGTTTTCTCTGAAGCCGGATTGACAGTTGCACCGCGCTATAGTAAGCCTTTCTCAATTGATCCATTCCGGCAATCGGGTCCGGCAATCGGGAAATCCGGGACCATAAGGGACAGACCTCCGGAAACGATCTGTCACAGGCGAAGCGGACGGCGCGGGTGAGCCCGTTCCCTGACCGGCATCGCCGTGGCGGAGACGTTCCGGGCGGCTGTCATACAGGAGCGGCAGCATTTGAAAATCATAATCGTAGGGGCCGGAGAGGTGGGCTTTCATATCGCCAGCCGTCTGGCCCGGGAAAACAAGGATGTGGTGGTCATCGACAATGACGGAACTGCCATCCGTCGGGTTTCGGACAATATCGACGTGCAGACCATTATCGGGTCGGGCAGCAGTCCGGTAATCCTGGAAGAGGCCGGCATCCGGAACGCGGAAATTCTTCTGGCCGTGACCAACCATGACGAAACCAATCTGGTGGCCTGTCTGGTGGCGGATATGCTGTCACCGACGACCAAAAAGCTGGCCCGTCTCCGGGATGCCGATTTCGACAACTACCACGAATCCTTCCGGGATAACGCCCCCCATATCGATACCGTCATCAACCCCGAAATCGAGGTGGTCAAGACCATCGAGCGGCTGATGAGCGTGCCCGGAGCGGTGGATGTGGGGGAATTTGCCGATGGCCGGGTCAAGCTGATCGGCATCCGTCTGGAAGAGGATACGCCCCTGGCCGGTATCCGCCTCATTGACCTGCCCCAGAAGATGAACCCGCCCCGACCGCTGATCGCTTCCATCATGCGGGACGACCAGCTGATCATCCCCATGGGAAAAGACAAACTCCTGCCGGGCGACCTGATCTATTTCATCAGCCGGGAGGAACACCTTCTCGACACCCTGAAAAACTTCAACAAACGGGCGGAACCGGTCCGGCGGGTGCTGATCATCGGCGGAGGCCGCATCGGTACACGGCTGGCCCAGCTGCTGGAAAAGAAGTCGATCTATACCAAGATTATCGAGCGTAGCCCGGACCGGTGCACGAAACTGGCCGATGCTCTGAACCGGGTGGTGGTCCTCTGCGGCGACGGGTCCGATCAGGCCCTGCTCAGCGAGGAGAATGTCAAGGATATCGACGTGGTGGTGACCCTGACCAACGACGAGGAAACCAACATCCTCTCCTCCCTTCTGGCCAAGCGGATGGGCGCCCGGAAAACCATCACGAAAATCAGCAAGTTCAGCTATTTTCCCCTGATGCTCACCATCGGCATCGAACAGGTGGTGGACCCGCGCCTTTCCGCCATCAACACCATACTGCAGCATATCCGGCAGGGAAAGGTTCTCTCTGCGGTCTCCATCAAGGGCGAAGAGGCCGAGGTGATCGAGGCGGTGGCCCTGGAAACCTCGGATGTGGTGGGAAAACCGATCAAGAATATTTCCTTTCCCAAAGGCTCCCTGGTGACGGCCCTGCTCCGGAACGGTGATGTCATCATTCCCTCGGGGGAGACGGTGATTCACCCCGGCGACCGGGTTGTGATTTTTGCCCGGCAGGAGGCGATTCCAAAGATTGAGAAAATCCTTGCAGTGAAACTGGAGTACTTCTGATGCGGTGGAAATTCATTCTGAGCACGGTCGGGGTTCTTGTCATGGCGGTGGGCGTCTCCATGCTGCTGCCGCTTCTTGTCGCGCTGATCTACCGGGAAAGCAGTATTCAGCCTCTGATCCTGTCAGCCAACATTACCGTGGCCGCGGGTGCTGTTCTTTACTTCATCTTCAGGGGCGGAAACGGAAAAGCCGAATACATCAGTCAGCGGGAAGGAATGGCCATTGTGGCCCTGGGATGGATGGCCATCGGCCTGTTCGGGGCGTTTCCGTTCTATTTCTGCGGGGATTTCGGGGGATTTACCGGCGCGATCTTCGAATCGGTCTCCGGATTCACCACCACAGGGGCATCGGTACTGACGGATATCGAATCGGTTTCCAGGGGCATCCTGTTCTGGCGGAGCTTTATCCAGTGGCTGGGCGGCATGGGAATCATTGTCCTGTCCCTGGCGATCCTGCCCTTTCTGGGGGTCGGCGGCATGCAGCTCTACAAGGCCGAAGTGCCGAGCCCGGTTCCGGACAAACTCAAGCCCAGAATCCGGGACACGGCCATGATCCTCTGGAAGGTCTACGCCCTGATCTCGGCGGTGGAAGTGCTGCTGCTGCTGATCGGCGGCATGAGCTTCTATGACGCCGTCTGCCATGCCTTTACCACCATGCCCACCGGCGGGTTTTCCACCAAGAACACCTCTGTTGCCCATTTCGACAGTGTCTACTTCGATATGGTCATGAGTTTTTTCATGATCCTGGCCGGCATCAACTTCTCCCTCCATTACCAGATGCTCCGGGGCAAACCCCTGGCCTTCTGGCGGGATTCGGAATGCCGCTTTTTTCTGGGGACCATGCTGGTACTGACCGGACTGGTCTGTTTCGATATTTTCGGAACCGTCTATGACACCATCGGAGAAGCCTTCCGGTACAGCGTGTTTCAGGTTTCCTCGATTCTCACGACCACCGGATACGCCACCGCCGATTATGAACAGTGGCCCGCCATGTCCCAGGTGATACTGCTGCTCTGCATGTTTATCGGCGGATCGGCGGGTTCCACCGGCGGCGGCATGAAGTGCCTGCGGATCATGCTCTGCTTCAAGTACTGCTACAAGGAGCTGTTTCTGCTGATTCATCCCCACTCGGTCACCCATGTCAAAATTGCCGGAAAATCGATTCCGGAAGATGTCCTGCGCAGTGTACTGGGATTTCTGGCGCTGTATCTGGGGCTTTTTGCGGTCTGTGCCATTCTGCTGGCGGGCATGGGGGTCGATTTCGTCACCGCCTTCGGCGCCATTGCGGCGACCATCGGCAACATCGGACCCGGCTTCGGAACCGTGGGGCCGGTGGAAAACTACGCCGCCATTCCCGATGCCGGTAAATGGCTGCTGATCTGGTGCATGCTGCTGGGGCGGCTTGAAATCTATACCGTGATCATCCTTCTGGTTCCGGAGTTCTGGCGGAAATAGCACCGGAAAGTTTTCTTGCGTTAGTTCGTTTCTTTGTGATAAGGAAGTCGGCTTTCTGAACCGTCAACCTGTTTGAGGAGGCATCTGCATGCCGCTCAGTTTCATGGAAGGAAACGAGGCCATCGCCCGGGGTGCGGTGATGGCCGGATGCCGGTTTTTTGCCGGATAC
>JBEPXL010000526.1:0-403 GCA_041641935.1 Desulfobacteraceae bacterium
ATTGATGCCATGTTCAGGATTTCATGTTTATCTATAGCGATCCAGCCGCGCCCCTCCTGATCATGTGATTTCCTGTAAGATGTGGAACCAAAGTCAATCCTGTTTCGAACTGATTCGGAAAGTCTTTCATTGATGCGTTTTTTGAGTTGACTCCACTTCATTTATCACCTTTTTCGATAACCGAAAAATATAGCCCTGCATTCACTGTCTTTATAGTCGTCACCATAGATCATATCCTTAACTCTTATCATAGCCATACAGGAGGACAAAGAATAGGATTTTATTACGTTATCAGGCATTTCCGCTTTCCAAATCGTCCAGTTCGGACGCAAACGGAAAAAACCTGTACCGTTCCAGAGCCATCAAAAACTCTACCCGTGGCATATCAGCAAGTTCTGCGGCC
>JBEPXL010000526.1:413-3296 GCA_041641935.1 Desulfobacteraceae bacterium
TCCGGGGCTTGATCATAAGTTCGGCCAGCTGCCCAATCCGATCTCTTCCGATGTTGCAGCCACCTTGATCTACAGAAAGAGGATAGCCGGAAAATGGCCGATGTTATGATCAAGCCCCTTTTCCGGTTCGGGAACGTCATATCCCCTGTATCGTCCTTCCTCGAACTCATTCAGAACAGCATTCGGTATCCATACGTCACTGAACATTTCAGCAAGCCAATCGATCACCCCGATGCGATTCAGGTAGAGCAAAGGGGATGTATTACTTACGGCATCAGGCATTTCCGCTCTCCAGATCGTCCAGTTCGGACGCAAACGGAAAAACCTTGTACCGTTCCAGAGCCATCAAAAACTCTACCCGTGGCATATCAGCAAGTTCTGCGGCCCGACCGGATGAGAGGCGTCCGAGCTCATAGAGCTTGACAGCGGCCAGTATCCGAATATCACGGGCGAAATTTTTTTCATCCGTCTTTTCTGCGAGTAAGACTTTTTCCGGTATATTGATTGTAATATGTCTGACCGCCATTTTTGTTTCCTTTTCAAGAAGATAAAATCTTTCTTGTATCCAGTGCTGCAGAATAATGGAACTTTATAGCATTTTCTGAAATTACAGACTTATACCATTTATTTCATTATGCATATTTCGAAATTATGCTAAAACCTTTTCAATCTTTGCATTGATCTGATGTGAATGCCTGAGAAGATAGAAGGCAACTTTATCATCTTATGGTCCAGAATCCAACTACATGAAATCTGTTTCTCATAAAATCAAACCGAAGCCGGATGCCTCTCTCCTGATTAGCAGTTGTAATTATGGCAGAATGCGTGCATCGAGAAAAATCAAACGCAAACGCGTCATATGGACGAACTGAAATGCGATAGCCATCTTCTAATTCTTCTTTCAGAGGTTGCAGCAAGTCATCATGAACCATGACCACATCAGGATGTGAAAGGGAGGTTTCATTGATTGTCGCCTGGCAGAAATGATCAACAAAACAATGGATTCTGTAGGTAAACCAGACATGAACCACCAGCAGAACCAGTACCCCTCCACCCACAAGACGTACCTTCTTGGCGAGTTTAGCCCCAGTAAAAGATAATCTCTGAATATTTTTTGGTTCAGGTCTCGAACTCATAATCTGTTGCAGACACGGTCCCCCTCATTGCAGATCAGTTCCGCCGGCTGCTCACCATCCACACAGGCGGAAATCCACTTACAGCACACCGTTTTGTATCGCAAGCCAGACGTCGCCACGGCACGATCGCTATCTTCGGAAGGGCGGACAATGCCCCAGGCTTTGAAGACTTTCAAAACCTTCCAGATCAGAAGCGTTGGCATCCCCGAACCGGAACAGCTGGCGAATGGCGGCAAGGGTCAGCCGGTTCATGCCCCGCCTCCTTTTGTTTCCAGCCGGGAAAGGACCTCCTGCTCCCGCCGCAAAAACGTCTTGAGTTGTTCTTCGGAAGGCAGGGCGACCAGGTAGCGGGAGACGAACACGGCGTTGTCCAGCCCCGCCGTGGCGTAATGGACTTCCTCCGAATCCTTGTCCGCACAAAGCAGAATGCCCACCGGCGGGTTTTCTCCCTCCTTGACGATGTTTCCCTTGAGATAGTTGAGATAAAAGTTCATCTGCCCGGCATTTTCATGTTTGAACGGGCCGATTTTCAAATCGACCGCCACAAGGCACCGCAACTCACGGTGAAAGAAAAGAAGGTCCAGGAAGTGGTGACGTCCGGCGACGCTGATGCGCATCTGTCGCTCCACAAAGCAAAAATCCCGGCCAAGCTCCAGAAGGAAGGTCTCCAGATGGTTCAAAAGGGCGGTTTCCAGATCGCTTTCGCTGTAAACCGCCTGTTTTTCCAGACCGGTGAATTCCAGGACATAGGGGTCGCGCAGAATCGTTTCCGGGCTGTCCACCAGCCGGCCCTCCTCTGCAAGCGCCATCACGGCTTCGCGGTCCCTGGACAATCCCACCCGCTCAAAGAGCATGGAGTCCCGCTGGCGTTTCAACTCCCGCACGGACCATCCTGACTTGATGCATTCCAGCTCATAAAACCCGCGTTTTATGGGCTCGTCTATGCGGGCCAGCTCCAGGAGATGGGAAAAGGACAGGGAGGAAAACAGGCGGGCCGTCCATGCGCTGTCACGCCAGGGCAGTTCCGGGATTTTGCTTTGCCGTGCTGGAAAATGGACCAGTGCCGGCAAAACGTCTCGACTGGATGGAGCGGTTTTTTTTTCCGCTTCCCGCGTTTGGGCAGACACCGTCTGCCGAGTTTCGTCCTCAAACAGGCCGGTCCATGCCGGTTTTTCCGGGTGCTCGGATATGCCCAAAACGGCAGACGCTGTCTGCCGAATTTCCAGGTTGCCGTACGCCAGGGCAACCTGCCTGAAATTCTTGAGATTCCGTGAGGACAAGCCCTTGTGTCCTGCGGCCTTCAGGCGGTCCGCAAGGGTTTTCAGAACCTTTTCCCCGTATTCGGCCCGGTCCTCGCCCCCCTGCTCAAACTCCACGATATAGGCCCCAATGAGCCAGTTGCGCCAGTTTAAGGTCTGGTTGATGGCAAAGCCGGCACGGGTTTGCGCCAGGGCGTGAATGCGGCCGATGGCATGGGAAAGCCGATCCAGATTCATGGTACCTCCTCGGATATTTCCGGGACATACAGGGCTTTGACGAGAAGTTTGGCGGCTGCTGTCATACGTTCTGACAGGATAAGGTCAGATAAGGCCGACACCGGCACAACACGCCAGTCCAGAAATCCTGAACAGCCCGCCCGCCAGACGTCGGCCTCTGCCACCAACTTCTTCCGGTATTTCCGTCAGCCTCAGACCATCTTCTTCTGCACGTCCTCCACTACCGACTTCACCATCTTCCGGATTTCATT
>JBEPXL010000527.1:0-3296 GCA_041641935.1 Desulfobacteraceae bacterium
GGGATGCTTCGAAATCGAAACCGGCACCTGCATCAAGGACGGCATATCCGTTCCCACCTATACCAATGTTTTCGGTGACGCCATGATCGAACTGGCCAAAGCGGATGAGCGGATCATTGCGGTGACCGCCGCCATGCCCGAAGGAACGGGTCTCGCGAAATTTGCGGAAAGCTATCCGGACCGGTTCTATGATGTGGGCATCGCCGAACAGCACGGCGTCACCTTTGCGGCGGGTCTGGCGGCAGAAGGGTTCAAACCGGTACTCGCCATCTATTCCACCTTTCTCCAGCGGGCCTATGACCAGATTCTGCACGATGTCTGCATCGAATCGCTGCCGGTCACCTTCGCCCTGGACCGGGGCGGCATCGTGGGAGAAGACGGCCCCACCCATCACGGGCTGTTCGACCTGTCCTATCTGCGGAGCATGCCCAACATGGTGGTGATGGCCCCCAGAGATGAAAATGAACTCCGGCGGATGCTGGCCACCGCCCTTGCCCACCCCGGCCCCATCGCCATCCGGTATCCCCGGGGCAGCGCCGTGGGGGTTGCCCTCGATCCGGAGATGACGCCGGTTCCCATCGGCCAGGCCGAAATTCTCCGGGAAGGAGACGATGTACTGATACTGGCCATCGGACGGTCGGTGGTGGAAGCCGAAGCCGCCGCCAGAACCCTTGCCGACGCCGGGATTGCGGCGACGGTGGTCAACTGCCGCTTTGTCAAACCCCTGGACATCGAACTGATCGCCCCCCTTGCCGAACGGATCGGACGGATCGTCACCGTCGAAGAGAACAATCTCCAGGGCGGATTCGGGAGTGCCGTTCTGGAAGAGCTGACGGACGCGGACATCACCGGCTTCTCCTTCCGCCGGATCGGGGTTGCGGATATCTTTGTGGAACATGGTTCCCAGGCACTGCTGCGGGAAAAATACGGCATCGACGCCAGGGCCATTGTCGATACGGTACAGGCGATGCTGAAAAAGGAGGCGCACCGGATGCGTCCGCCCCGGGTGGTCGATGGCCGCCAGTAGGCAGCGGCTGGACCGGCGTCTGGTCGATCTGGGCCTGGCCCCCAGCCGCCAGCGGGCCCAGGCGCTGATCATGGCCGGGAAAGTGCTGCTCAATGACCGCCCGGCGGACAAGCCGGGAACCGCTGTCCGGGAGGAAGACACCGTCGTGCTGCGGGGCGAGGACATTCCCTACGTCAGCCGGGGCGGACTGAAACTGGAAGCCGCGCTGGCATCCCTTCAACTGGATGTGGACGGCCTTGACTGTCTCGATGTGGGGGCCTCTACCGGGGGATTTACCGACTGCCTGCTGCAGCACGGCGCAGCCCATGTCTTTGCCGTCGATGTGGGATACGGCCAGATGGACTGGAAACTCCGCAATGACGACCGCGTCACGGTGATTGAGCGGACCAATATCCGCCATATGCCCGAAACCGCCCTGCCCCGGACGGTGGATCTGGTCACCATCGATACATCCTTTATTTCGCTCCGGATCGTCGTCCCGGCGGTTCTGAAGTTTCTGAAACCGGCGGGACGGATTCTGGCACTGATCAAGCCCCAGTTCGAGGTGGGAAAAGGAGAGGTCGGCAAGGGCGGTGTCGTCCGGGAATCCTGGCGGCATGAGGCGGTGATCACATCCCTGGGCGCCTTTTTTGAGGAGATCGCTCTGGTTTCCGAAGCCGTTGTCCCCTCCCCTGTTCGCGGCCCGAAGGGAAATCAGGAGTTTGTCATCGCTCTTGTACACGACGGTAAACCGGCATGAGATTTACGCTTGATTTTTTTGATGCAAACGTTTAATTATTTGACTTTTAATACACATTGTCTTTGACTGCCGATTTCACCCAATACACTGCAGAGAGGAGTTCGAATGTCTGAAAAGGTTGATAAGCTGAGGAATGTTGCTCTCATCGCCCACAGCGGGGCCGGGAAAACGTCGCTGGCTGAAGTGATGCTGTTCAAGGCCGGTGCCATCAACCGGATCGGGCGAGTCGAAGAGGGAAACACCGCAATGGATTACGAGCCGGAAGAGACCAAGCGGCAGACCAGTATCTCGACCAGCTTCTTTCAATATACCTGGAAAAAACATACCGTCAATCTGATTGACACCCCGGGAGACCAGAACTTCTTCACCGATGCGAAACTCTCCATGCAGGCGGCCGACGGTGCGGTCATCGTGATCGATGCAGTAGACGGCCTCAAGGTGCAGACCGAACAGGCATGGGAATTTGCAGGGCAGTACAAGATGCCCTGCGCCATTTTCATCAACAAGCTCGACCGGGAGCGGTCCGATTTCCGCAAGACCTTTGATGATGCGGTGAAGGCATTTGAGAGCCCCAAACCCATTCTGGTGCAGATTCCCATCGGTACCGAAGGAGACTTCAAGGGCGTGGTCGATCTCGTGGAGATGAAAGCCTACACCTTTGATGAAGACGGCAAGATGACGGCCGGTGATATCCCGGCGGATATGGCCGACGATGTGGAAATAGAGCGGGAAACCCTCATCGAGAATGTCGCCGAAGCCGACGATTCCCTGATCGAGCGGTATCTGGAAGGGGAAACCCTTTCCGAGGATGATATCCGGACGGCGCTCCGGCAGGGAACCATCTCCCGCACATTCGCCCCCGTTCTCTGCGGCGCGGCCACGGCCAATATCGGTGTGGATCCCTTTCAGGACTTCATCGTCAATGTGATGCCCTCCCCGGCCGACCGCGGACCGTGGCCCGGCTTCGTTCCCGACAAAGAGGAAGAGGCCATGGAACGGAATCCGGACCCGGACGAGCCCTTTGCGGCCTTTGTCTTTAAAACCATCGCGGACCCCTATGCGGGCCGCCTTTCGGTATTCCGGGTCATTTCCGGAACACTGGGGAGCGAAGGTTCGGGTAACTTCTACAATGTGAACAAGGGGACCCGGGAGCGGTTCAACCAGTTGCTGGCCTTTTCCGGTAAAGAACAGAAACCGGTCAAGGAGGCGGTTCCGGGTTCCATTCTGGCCGTTGCCAAACTGAAGGAGACGACGACCGGCGACACCTTGTGTGATGAATCCGGCAAGTTCCAGTTCAAGACGGCGGAGCCGCTCCCCACGCTGATTTCCTTTGCGGTTTCTCCCAAAAACCAGGGAGACGAGGACAAGATCTACAGTTCCCTCAACCTGCTCATAGAAGAGGACCCGGGGCTGAAGCTGGAACGGAACAGCCAGACGGGTGAAATCCTGCTCTCCGGCCGGGGGCAGCTCCACATCGAAACCACCACGGCCCGGATGAAACGGAAGTTCAATGTGGATGTGGTGCTGAAT
>JBEPXL010000528.1:0-3288 GCA_041641935.1 Desulfobacteraceae bacterium
CTCTGGTCCAGTTTTCGGGCGCGGTACAGGGCGAGCGCCCGGTCGTAGAGCGGCTTCGGGGCGGGCCGGCGGGCCTTTGCCTGTTTGGTGTGGGCCGGTGTGAGCCGTTTTACACCGCCGGTTCGCTGATCTGCCGAACCGGCATCGGATTTCCCCTGTACGGATGGATCATGGATGGATCGGGCATGATCGAGGATGGAATTGAGGCTTCTGTGAAATTCATCGGACAGAACCCGGTACCGGGGCATGTTCCCCTTCGCTGCGGATGCCGGATCGTCCGGGACAGCGGGGTTGTCTTTCACCGGCTGGCAGAATCCGGAAGCCGTGTACAGCAGTGCCGTCAAAAAGACCAGACCGCTGATGATTCCGTTTTTCATCATCATTTCTCCGTCTCGAATATACTGTCTCTTCCCGCTTGCTTTCGCCGGAAAACTCTGTAAATATCCCGACCCATGATCCGAAAAGCGACGTTAAAAGATGTTACAGTGATTCAGCGTCTTCTGCGGGACTATGGCCGGAAGGGAGAGCTGCTCCCCCGGCCCCTCAGCCAGTTGTACGACCACCTGCGGGATTTCTGGGTCTATGCGGATGAGGCGGGCGGGGTGGTCGGCTGCTGTGCCCTGCAGCTCTGCTGGGAAGATCTGGCCGAAATCCGTTCCCTGGCCGTCCATCCCGATCACACGGGCAAAGGCATCGGCTCGAAACTGACCCGCAGGGCCCTGGCGGAAGCCCGTTCCTTCGGGATCCGCAAGGTCTTTACCCTGACTTACCGGCCCGGTTTTTTTGCACAGCTCGGCTTTGTTCCCACCGACCACGCCTCTCTTCCCATCAAGATCTGGGGAGACTGCGTTTCCTGCGTCAACTTTCCCAACTGCGATGAAAACGCCATGATCAAAGAACTGGACCTCTGACCCTGCCGGGACGCGATCAGGTATAGATAATGTTCATCGAAAGCGGCGGATACTGCCAGACCTGCGGCCGGGGGAGAATATGCTGGGTATTGACGCTGAGCCAGTTGACATCCGGCTTGATCTCCCGCAGCTTTCCGTCGTCCGGCGGACGCGCCCAGACGGTATAGGCGTAGGTGACCTGAAAAATGCAGATGTAGCCCTTCTGTTCCCGGGCCACCACATAGTTTTGTTTGAAACTCCGCATGCTGATCTTGTGGGTATCCGTAATCTGGCGCAGTTCATCCTCTTCAAATTTCATGAGGACGTACCGGGACACGCCCTGTTCGGAAAACCGGAGCAGCGCGCGGGATTCACTGCTTCCGGCATAGACGGTCGTGATGCAGGGAATCCGCTTCAGGTACTGGGTCGCCACACAGGCCGCCGTCCGCCGTCCGCCCACCATGACCGGCAGGCCGAAATATTCAAAGAACTTTTTCTGGACATCCTCGGCATATTTGTCTCCCTTTTCATACAGATCCTTGGAAATATACCGCAGATGCCGGGCCAGATC
The DNA here is from genome assembly GCA_041641935.1 of Desulfobacteraceae bacterium. GTDB lineage: Bacteria > Desulfobacterota > Desulfobacteria > Desulfobacterales > Desulfococcaceae > JBEPXL01. The sequence continues at coordinate 1,462 of JBEPXL010000528.1, forward strand.
CTCGGCCGCGTCGGCGATGGGCCAGTCGATCCGGACATGGAAATGGGTCAGTTTGTACCGGTTCCGGGACCGTGTGCCGGGATCCTGCTGGATCAGCAGGGCGTAATCGACGGGCAGGAGTGTTTTGAGGAAATCAAAAAAACGGGTCGATTCCAGGTATTTCTGAAACCGGTCCATCTCTTTTGCCAGCGGAAGGGAATTGGTCCGGAGCAGGTTTTTCTTTGTGGTCTTGTTGACATCGAAGAAGCGGATATATTTTTTGTGAAGCGACGGAATGGCGTCTTCCACAAAAATCAGAAGGAAGGCATTCTGGCTTTCATACTCCACATCCGGCAGGATGGCCCGGGGTTTCAGTTCCCGTTTTTCCACAAACGGGTAATCCATTCCCTTTTTTCGGAAGTTTTCGTAGGAGTCGATCAGGGCGTACTGAATGACGAATTCGTCCAGTTGATCGCGCAGCAGTTCGTAGTAGGACCGTCGCAGACGGTTCGCCAGACTCAGTTCTTCCCGGATACTCCAGTAGGCCAATGGTTTTCCTCTTATTTCTTCTGTTTCTGATGTTTCTCCGCCATTTTGCGGCAGTGCAGGCTCTTTTTCCGCGACCACCGCTCAAGAAAACTGACATTGCCGGAGCGGTAGGCCCGTTCCAGCGCCTCTTCCCGCACCTGCACCCCTGATCCGCCCTTCATGGCTGTCCGCATGCACTCGGTTTTGAAGACGCATTGCATGCACTGGGGCGGTGAGTGGCGCAGGCCGTCGTTTTTCAGGGGAAAGACGATTTCCAGATTGCCGTAGCAGGGCGGATAATTGTTGGTTTTGTCTGTCATGGGTTACCTTGTGGTTTGTATCATCCCTGTCGCTCAAAGTCCCGGTTCATTTCAGCGATATATCCCTGGTCGGCAAAACTGAAATAGGTGTTGTTGCCGATTACCAGATGTTCGTGAACAGTAATGCCCATCACCCGGCAGGCAAAGATCAGCTGCCGGGTAATGGCCACATCATCCTGAGAGGGCCGGGGATCTCCCGATGGATGATTATGGGCGAAGATCACGGATGCCGCGCTGTGTTCCAGGGCCGCCTGCACCACCTCGCGGGGGTAGACGGCGCTGGCGGTCAGCGTGCCTTCAAACAGTGTCCGGGAGGCGATGACGCGGTTCCGTGCGTCCAGAAACAGCGCCTTGAAACACTCCCGGCGGCGGTCCTTCATGTTGAAATAGAGGTAGTCGAACAGTTCCCTGGCGCTGTTGATGGCATCTTTCCGGACCAGCTTCTGCTCCAGATACCGGTCCGCCACCGCCTTGATCAGACGGATGCCCAGCAGATTTCTCTGACCGATGCCGTCGATCTCGCACAACTCCCGGGGGGAGGCTTCAAATACCCCCTGCAGGGTCTTGAACCGTTCCATGGCCGCCTTGGCAGCCGGTTTGCAGTTTTTCCGGGGCGTGGCCAGGGTCAGCAGAAGCTCGATCACTTCATAGTCCTGAAACCCGTCCAGCCCCGACTTCAGAAACCGGTCCCGCAGTCGTCCCCGGTGTCCTTCACCCGGGTGGGAAGTTTGCTCTGTCATGGCTTGCCTCTACAGAATATGCACAGGTACTTCAAATGCCTTTACAGTTCGTCCAGCTCATCTTTCAGATCCCGGGTCATGAGCCGGTGGAGCGCCACTTTCGGGGAAACATCTTCATAGAGAATCCGGTAGATTTCCTGGGAAATCGGCATCTCCACCCCGACTTTCTGTGACAGATTGTAGACCGAACGGGCCGTCTTGACGCCTTCGGCCACCATCTGCATGTCCGCCAGAATATCCTTCAGGGTCATGCCCTCGCA
>JBEPXL010000529.1:0-3285 GCA_041641935.1 Desulfobacteraceae bacterium
AGGGCCAGCAGATCCGGCTCCACGGACTGAAGATGCTGCCGGGCGTCTTCGACAAATCCCTCCAGAAGGTCGTCATTCTCGTCCAGCATTACGAAACCCCGGCAGCCTTTACCGGAAAGAGGGCCGGCAGACGGAAGAAGTTGGCGACTTTCATGAAATTTTTGTTGGCGCCGATGATTTCAATGGACCGGTCCTCGGCCTCGGCCTGGCGGTAGAGCCCGACCACCAGGTTCACGCCCAGGGAATCGACCACTTCCACCCCGCTCACATCCAGCAGTATCCGGGAAATATCGGTATGGGACCGGATCTGTTCGCTGAAATAGTCCCGCAGTTCTTCAATATGGCTGGCCACCAGATCCGACTCCGGCAGCAGAATCAGATCGTCGGCTTCGATTCGATAGTTCATTTATTCCTCGCTTTGTTGTTCTCTGAACACCAGTTGCACCACCCCCCTGTCGGCCCGGATCTCGTCTGCGACCGACCGCATGGTGGCCAGTCCCCGGCCACCGGACTGCTTTACATCGACCTCCTCAATCTGCGGCAGATGATCCGGCAGTTCGAATCCGTCTCCCTCATCGGAGACCGTCGCAGTCAGCGCATCCGGCGCAAAATTGAGGGAGAGGGTCACCCGCGCGTCCGGATTGAACCGGTTGCCGTGGGATACCGCATTCAGCAGGGCCTCCCGGAGGGCCAGCATAATAAAGCAGTCATCCCGGCCCGGCGGAATATGGTCCGGAACCAGTATACGTTCGGCCCAGCGGCAGGCGGAATCGACGGCCTGATAGCTCGACCGGATGGAATAGCGGATTCCTTTTCCCTCGGGCAGGCGGGGATCCCGGAGCGCCACCAGCAGGACATCATCCTGCTGGCCGTCGATTTTCAGAATTTCATCGGTGATCTCCCGGCAGAGCCCCCGGATGCTTTCCCGCTGCAGGTTGACGGTTCCGCCGGTGAGTACCGACCGGAGTGTCCGGGCCTGGATGCCGTCGGTAAAAAGGAAGAGCAGGTCACCGGGCTGCATCGCCACACGATCCTGCAGAAAGAGGCGTTCTTCCCGGAGCAGGCCGAGACACATGCCGCCGCCGACCTGCTCCTGAACGGAAACGCCGCCGTCACCGGTCTGCCGGACCAGCAGTGCGCCGGGATTCCCGGCACTGGCGATCTGCAGGGTTCCCCGGTTCCGGTCCCACAGAACGGCGGTGGCGCAGAGGTGAAAGTCTTCATAATGGGCGTTGTGGATTTCCAGATTCACCGCCTTGAGCAGTTCCAGGGGATCATCCCGTTTTTCCCAGGCCGACATCATGATCCCCAGAAAGATGGCGCTGATGTAGGAGGTCAGGACCGTGTGGCCGGAGACATCCCCCAGCACCACACCGCACCGGCTGCCGTCATCGAAGCGGCGGCAGGCGGCCATATCCCCGCCGGCGTCGGTCCGGGGCAGATGGAACACGTCGATATCATCGCAGGGGGTGCTGCAGCCGAACCGGACGAGGTGTTTCTGGGCCTTCCGCACCTGACGCGCCGTGGAATCGGTATAGGCGCAGGTTCCGCCCCGGCCGTGCCGGTAGATGGCCGACTCGATCAGCGGAATGATCCGGTGTTCGAAATCCCCCGCCGTCAGCACACCGTCGGCGCCGAGCTGCAGCGCCAGCTGAAAGGTATCCGGGTCCGCTTCTTCGGCATAGATGAAGACCATGACATTGTCGTAGTCCCGTTTGATCCGCGCCAGAATACCGAGTCCGTCAATGCCGGAGGTGAAGACATTGCTGATGATCATGTCGAAACATTCGCCGGTTTCGTGGATCATCTCCCAGGCTTTGTCTCCGTTGGAGACATGGGTGACGCGCATGTGCAGCTGCTCCATAAAACGGGTCAGCCGCCGGGTCAGCGCCGCCTCCTCCTCGATCAGCAGAATCCGGAGACCGTTGAAATCAAAGGCGAAGGTCTCCGGAACCGCCTCGGTCTCCTCGGCCGGCCCCTGACGGACATAGTGCCGGACCAGTTCCAGAATTTTCCGGGCATCCAGGGGTTTGGTCATGAATTCGTTTCCCCCGGCTTCCATGCAGCGCTGGCGGTCTTCCCGGCCGGACATGGAGGTGACGATAATGATGGGCGTCGTCACCCCGGTCTGCCGGATCCGCTGAATGGTTTCCATACCGCCCATCCGGGGCATGAGCAGATCCATGAAAATGAGCCGGTAGGTTCCGCCGGCGACCTTTTCAATCGCCTCCTCCCCGTTCCGGGCTTCGTCCACCGCCAGGGATTCCCGGGCGAGAATTTTTTTGAGCAGTTCCCGATTAAAGGGATTGTCATCCACGATGAGAACAGACGGGGACGCATCCTTTACAGGCGTATCGGGTATATTGGAAAAAGACATATCGGTTCAGATATATTCGTTCTGCAGGGTAAAAAAGCATATTGGTTCGGCAGTCCGACTGGTTTTAACCGTTTATGATGAATCACGCAATAAAAATCAAGTTGTTATTCGGAACCGGAACCGGAATTTCTGATGATACGGGATTGTCAATCCGGTGATAATCCTCTATAGTCCGCCTGACAGAAAAGGGTCATTCAGTGAGAACCACCAGAGAAAAGAAACCGGGAAGGAGATACGACATGAACAAGATTATTGCCCTCTGGACACATCCGAGAACCATTTCCACCGCCTTCGAGCGGGTCATGATGGAGCGCGGCGACATGAAAATCCTTCATGAGCCGTTTTCCTATCACTACTATGTCTTCGGCGAAAACGCGAGCATCCCCCAGGAGTTCGAGGATCCGGACCACCCCCGGACCTATCCGGAAATCCGGGACATGATCGTCCGGGAGGGAGAGGAGAATTCCATCTTTTTCAAGGATATGTGCGCCCACTGTGACACGGAACTGGTGCAGGACGACCAGTTCCTGAAACGGCTGACCAATACCTTCCTGATCCGTGATCCGGCCAAGGCCATCGCCTCCTACTACGCCATGAACCAGGATGTGACCTCACAGGAAATCGGACTGGCACAGGTGGCCCGGGTGTTTGACCGGATCCGGGAGGTGACCGGTGAAATGCCGGTGGTGATCGATGCCGACGATCTGGAAAATGATCCCGAAGGGACCGTGAAGGCGTACAGTGAAGCGGCGGGAATACCGTTCATGCCCGAATCCCTCACATGGGAGGCGGAACACAAACCCGAATGGGATATCTGGAAAAAATGGCATGCCGACGCCGCCAAGAGCACCGGTATCCAGAAAAACATGGAAACATTCGAGGTGACCATCGACAACAGCGACCATCTG
>JBEPXL010000530.1:0-3264 GCA_041641935.1 Desulfobacteraceae bacterium
AACCGCAGAAGCGGCTCCTGCCGGGATTATGCGACCCTCTTTATGGAAGCCTGCCGCTATGTGGGGCTTGCCTCGCGGTTCGTGAGCGGCTATCTTCACTGTGAACCGACGGAACGGGGGCACGGCGCCACCCATGCCTGGTCCGAGGTCTATCTGCCGGGATCGGGATGGAAGGGATTTGATTCCACTTCAGGGGAAGTGGTCGGGAACAACCATATTCCGGTGGCGGTGGAGCGCCATCCCGAAGCGGTCCCGCCCATTTCCGGTTCCTTTGTCGGAATGCTGGACCAGGCGCCGACCATGGAAGTGAAACTGAAGGTCACCGATATCAAGGAGATTTCCCCTGCGGGGCCGTCAGAAGCATCAACATCCGGACAACCAGCGGAGTCGAAACATGGATGACGATCTGAATGTGGAAATATGGACCGACGAGCAGTTCTCCAAAGGACTGGCATACATCAGCGCCCAGGAGGTCCGCTTTACCGGCGTCATTACCCTGGCGTGGCTGGCCGCGCCCTATCTCGCCATCTGGAAGGCGAAGGCGACGGACGAAAAACAGACCACCGTCTGGGTCATTACCGGTCAGGTTCCCCGGGACTATGTCCTGGACCCGGCGGTCACCACCCCCCGGGATGCCATCCGAACCCTGGGCAAACGATGGCACGCCATCGCGGCGGCCCCCGGCGATCATCCCCTGGACCGGGAAACGATCGATATGGAACCGCCCGCAGCCGCATCAGAACAGGAACCCCTGTTCCGGCAGCTGCAGCGGCAGGCGGAAATGCTGCTCAATATCGCCGATGACGAAAGCCTCTGGCAGGAAAAATAACCCTTTTGTAAACCCTTCGCAGCAGTACGGCGTCTAATCACCATCGCCGGTTGCTGAAACCCGGCGATCATGGCGGCGTCCCGATGAAAAAGACCGGGGCGGGATGCGGCGTTGATGAAGAACGTCTTAAACCAACCTGATGAACAGACATATATGCGGCAAAAACGGAGCGTTTTATGATCAAAAAATGGCTGATCCTTTTGGGTATGACACTGGTCCTGATGTCTCTGTCACCGGTATCCGCCCAGACCGAAAAACCGGCGAAACCGGAGACCCGGACCGAATCTTCCGCAGCGGGGGCATCATCCGGCGACAGTGCCGAATCTGCCGAAAATAAAGCGGCGGATGCCGGAACTGCCGACAGCACTGCTTCAGACGACACGCCCGCCACGGTGGACGACATCATCGCGGATGTGGAACAGCAGTATTCCGGTTCAGGATTTGCGGCCCGGTTCGAGCAGCAGTCCACCATCAAGGCGATGGACATCACGGATACGGCGGAAGGCAAGGTCTTTGTGAAACATCCGGGCATGATGCGGTGGGAATACCAGAAACCGGATTCCCAGATCATCATCACCGACGGACTGGATCTCTGGGTGTTCCGGCCCGATGACAATCAGGTCATGGTGGGAAAGGCCCCGTCCTATTTCGGCAAAGGCAAGGGCGCCAGCTTTCTGTCCAACATCGGCGTCATCCGGGACAGCTTTGATGTCACCCTGGCCGAACCGGACGATCCGGATCATTACCGGCTCAAGCTGACACCGAAAGAAAAGCAGCTGGATCTGGCATCGATCTATCTTTCCATTGACAGGGAAAATTCCGTGGTGGATACCATCACCACCTATAACGCCTACGAGGATGAAACCCTGATCCAGCTGAAAGACTACCGGTTCGATCAGGAGATCGACGATACCGTCTTCAGCTTTGAAATTCCCGAAGACGCCGACATTGTCCAGCTGCAGGAATAGAAACCGGCGCAATAAAAAAAGGTGAAAAGCGGCCCTTCTCGGGATTCTGCGCTTTTCACCTTTTCTGCCTTTTCCGCTGCCATCTCCGGACAGGACGGGTTTATTCGACGGCGTTGACCAGTTCCTCGGAAATATCGGCGTTGGTGTAGACCTTCTGCACATCGTCGCAGTCATCCAGCGCTTCCATCAGCAGCATCATCTGCTCGGCCTCTTTCCCTTCCAGCGCCGTCATGTTCTGGGGCAGCATGGTGACTTCTGCTTCGTCATACGGAATGTCGGCGGCTTCGATGGCCTCCTTGACGGTTTCAAAGTCCTCGGGGGCGGTAATCACCTCGAAACTGCTGTCATCTTCCCGCACATCCTCGGCCCCGGCCTCCAGGGCCACTTCCATCAGTTTCTCTTCACTGACGGATTCCCGGTCGATGCTGATATATCCCTTCTTGTCGAACATCCAGGCCACGCAGCCGTTCTCGCCGAGGTTTCCGCCCCGTTTCGCGAAAATATGGCGAATTTCGGCAACCGCCCGGTTCTTGTTGTCGGTCAGGGATTCCACCAGAACCGCCGCACCGCCGGGACCGTAGCCTTCATAGGTCGATTCTTCGTAACTGACGCCTTCGAGTTCGCCGGTTCCTTTCTTGATGGCCCGCTCGATATTGTCCTTGGGCATGTTTTCCGTCTTGGCCGCGTTGATGGCGGTCCGGAGCCGGGGATTGGCGTCGGCGTCACCGCCGCCGGAACGGGCCGCAACGGTAATTTCCTTGATCAGTTTGGTGAAAATCTTGCCCCGCTTGGCGTCCACCGCGCCCTTTTTGCGCTTGATGGTGGACCACTTGCTGTGTCCTGACATATGGTTTCCTCCTTACCACTTTATCAAAATTCTGGTCATTTTTTTCCCAGTCCGATAATATAGATTTCTCTGCTGGCCTTCCGGCTGCTCTGGGGTTTATAAATCTTATGCTTTGAAAATTCTGTCTTGATCTGTCCCAGAAACGTATCGAAGTCCCCGCCCTGAAAGATCTTGCAGACAAAGTTCCCCCCCGGAACCAGCACCTCCCGGGCCAGTGCCAGGGCCGCATCACAGAGGGCGGATGAGCGGGCCGCGTCCACATTTTTATGCCCGGTGGTGTCCGGGGCCATATCGCTCATCACCACGTCGAATTCCTCTCCGACGGCCCTGCGGAGTTCCGCGTCCATGTCGAACACGTCGCCTTCATACGCACGGGCATGACCGGGCAGGGTCACGGTGACGGGCTTGAGATCAATGCCGACAACCCGTCCCTGCGGACCGGTGTTTTCCGCCGCATAGACCAGCCATGCCCCCGGCGCGCATCCGAGATCGAGCACCCGGTCGCCTTTCTGGATTATCCGGTTTTTCTGCTGAATTTCCTGGAGTTTGTATACGGATCGGGCTGGGTAGTTTTCCTTTTTGGCTTTCCGTGTATAATGGTCCGCCCAACGATTCGGTTT
>JBEPXL010000531.1:0-3261 GCA_041641935.1 Desulfobacteraceae bacterium
CCGCTGGATCTGGACGGCGACGGCATCCTGAATGACCAAGATCTCTGTCCCGATACACCGGCAGGAGAGCCGGTGGACGACAGCGGATGTTCCCTGATGTCCGGGGCGGCGGAACCGGGAGTGGAAATTGTCATGGAACCGGCCCCCGCGCCGTCGGTCGCAGTGGTTGTTCCTCCGGATGACGCCGACGCGGACGGGGTGCTGAATACCCGCGATGACTGCCCCGGCACGCCGGACGGGGTCCGGGTCAATGACCGGGGCTGCTGGGTCATCCGCCATATCCTGTTCGACTTCGGAAAGGCGACCATCCGGCCGGAATATTACAGTGTGCTGGACCAGGTTGCTGCGGCCATGATGGCCAATCCGGGCCTTTCCATCGAAATTGAAGGCCATACCGATATTGTCGGTTCATCCGGATTCAACCTGGTGCTTTCCAAAAAACGGGCCGATGCGGTTGCCGATTATCTGGTCCGTCAGGGCGTTTCTCCGGACCGGCTCTTTACCATCGGCTACGGCTTTACCGAACCGGTTGCGCCCAATACCACACCGGAAAACCAGGCCCACAACCGGCGGGTCGAAATCGAGCCGCTGCGGGTGGACAACTGATCCTCTCCTCCGGTAAATCTCCAGGGGCAGGCATGCCTGCCCCTGTTCTCCCTGCCGCCAGCCGCTATTTTGCCGGAAGCGGAACCGCTTCCGCTTCCTCCGGAATCCGGATCATCTGGACCGCCATCAGCGAAACCAGACTCATGGCGGCACCGCAGAAGAACGGAATCCGGTAGTCCACCATCCAGAGCATCCCCCCGATGACCGGAAACATCACCGCCGCGATATGGTTGATGGTAAAACTGACGGCCATGCTGGGGGCAATGTCTTTCGGATCCCCCACCTTCTGGAAATAGGTCCGGATGGCGATGGCGAAGTTGAAAAAGATGTGATCCAGAATGTAGAGCAGCCCCACCAACAGACGGGATTCCACCACCGCGTAGGCCAGAAAGATGAACAGCAGGCTGAAATACTCCAGCGACAGCACCTTCCGCTCCCCGAACCGGATAATGGCCTTTCCGATGAACGGGCTCAGAAAATAGTTGACCAGATTGTTGGCCACGAACAGCAGCGTCACCTCCTGAACGGTATAGGAAAACCGCCGCACCAGCAGGAATACGGCAAAAGCGATAAAGATCTGGCGGCGGGCCCCGGCCATGAGGGTCAGAAAATAGAAAAGCCAGTACTTTTTCCGGAAAATCATCTTCTTGTGCTGGGGAACAATATTCCGGTCGGTCGGATCCTGGAGAAAGGCCCAGACCGCCATCGCCATGATCCCCCCGCCGACGATCAGATAGATCCGGGCGTAGTCGACAAAGGAGGCGACCAGGTAGATGAACAGACCAATACCGATATTGGAGGCCGCGGCCAGACTCCGGAGCTTGCCGAAGACCCAGGGCGATGTGTTCCGGTCGAAGTACTGGAGCGTCAGGGACTGATTGGTGGTTTCATAGTAGTGGAATCCCGCGCTCATCAGGATGGTGGTGATCAGCAGACCGGCATAGGAGGGGAAAAAACCGGTGAGGGCGATGCCGCATCCCAGCACCAGCACGGACAGCGCCGACAGCCGGTGCTCCTGGAGGACCAGAAGGATGAACACCACCAGAAAGGTGAGAAAGCCGGGAATCTCCCGGACGGACTGGATCACGCCGATGTGGCTTCCTTCCAGACCGGCCACATGGACGGCGAAGTTGTCGAAAAGGGTACGCCAGCCCTGAAGACCTGCCGTGGACGCAATGGTCAGGATCATCAGGTAGCGGTACATCGGCATCCGGATAATACCGGATACGGAGCGGGGGGTATTCATGGCATTCCTCCGTTGGTTTCACAATGGAGAAACTATGCCACGTTATGGCGCTGCTGGCAAATAGATCGTAAAGGTTGTGCCGTCTCCCCTGCGGCTGTCAAGATAGATCGCACCGCCGTGATTCTTGACGATACTGTAGACGGAGGCAAGGCCCAGTCCCGCGCCCTTGATTCTGTCCCGGGCCTTGGTGGTGAAAAACGGATCAAATATCCGGTGCTGCATTTCCTGATCCATGCCGATGCCGGTATCGGCCACCGAAATCACCGCATAACAGCCGGGTTTCAGCCGCAGCCGGCGGGCCTCGTTCTGTGACAGCGTCTGAAGAACGGCCCGGACATGAAGGGTTCCCCCCTCCGGCATGGCTTCACAGGCATTCTGATACAGATGGGTCAGCATCTGTTCCATCTCATCCGGATTGACCATAACGGCGCAGCTTTCGCAGGTCTCCCGGATCCGGATTCTGTCTCTGTCAAACCGGAAATTTTCCAGACTCCGGCGTACCAGATCGGAAATGACCACCGCCGTCACAGCGGATGTACCATTGCGGGCAAATCCCAGAAGCCGCCGGGTGAGGGCCGCGCCGCTCTGGATATATTCCTCGATGGACTTGAGCCGTTCATAGGCCGGAAGGTTCGGGTCGGTCTGGAGCAGGATCAGGGAAATGTTTCCCTGGATGCACATCAGCAGGTTGTTGAAATCATGGGCGACACCACCGGCCAGCGTGGCGATCGCTTCGAGTTTGTGGGTATGGCGGAGACGTTCTTCCAGATACTGACGCTCTTCAATCTCCGCCTGCAGCCGTTCGCAGGCTTCTTTGAGATCCCGTTTTGACTTTCTGAGGTTGCAGAGGTAGGCGTAGGTCCGGCGGCGTACCGTCGAGGAGATGGCCCGCATGATGGACAGAGAAATGGAGGGGGAACCGGATATGATCCGGTCGAAATCCTTCCGTTTCACCGACAGCAGCCGGACCGCTTCTCCGGCGATGACGGTTGCGCTGCGGGGCGCGTTGTCAATCAGGGACAGCTCGCCGAAAATCTGCCGGTCGGCATAGACGGCGAGCTGGTCCATCTCGTCGGTTCCGTAATCCTTCCAGATTTCGACCCGTCCTTCCAGGACAATAAAGAACCGGTCTCCGGTATCGCCCTCCCGGAAAATGATGTCACCGGCGCTGAACCGCTCTTCCCGGCAGACAGCGGCAATACGGCAGATGTCCTCATCCGACAGGACATCAAAAAAATAGACACCCTTCAACAGATCAAAATATGGATTCATAATATTCTTTCCGGATTACCACGGGACCAGAACTGCTGCAGCAGCCCCTGATGAACAACAAGAATCATGAACGGGATTATTTCATTGACAAAATCGGCGAATCAATGGGGAATGCGGGGTATTTAAGCGTAGAAAAC
>JBEPXL010000532.1:0-3257 GCA_041641935.1 Desulfobacteraceae bacterium
CCCGGAATCTGCATCACTCGATTCTGGATGACCTTGGCCTGCCCATGGCGCTCCGCGCGTTCTGCCGCGAATTTCAGGAAGTTTACTGCAATATCGAGGTGGAACATAACATCTCCATCAATGACGCGGAACTGCCAGCAGATCTGGAAATCCTGATCTATCGGCTGGTACAGGAAAGCCTCAACAACATCGCCAAGCACAGCAATGCCGAACTGGTCAGTCTGTCTCTCCTCTGCACCGAAGACAGTCTCGAACTGACAGTGGAAGACAATGGGGTCGGTTTTGATGCGGCGCAGGCGCTTTCTTCGGAAAACTGGAAAAAGAAGCAGGGAAAAGTCGGTCTCGGCCTCCGGGGCATGAAGGAGCGGACAGAGCTTTCGGGCGGGCGTTTCGTCATCCATTCCCGGGAAGGGGAGGGAACGGTTCTGCAGGCAGGCTGGTCGGCGAAGCTACTGAATAAATGATGTCCGCCGGGCGGACATCATCCGGTTCAGGATACTGCGCTTTTATTCAAATGCAGTGAATTTATCTTTTTTTGCACCACATACCGGACACTGGTCCGGTGCTTCTCCCTCCAGGGTGTAGCCGCAGACGGAACATACCTGTACTGAATCCAGTTCCACATCCTGGCTGTTTTCTACAGCAGCCTTGGCCTTTTCAAACAGTGCCTTGTGCATCTTCTCGGTCTTGTAGGACCACTCAAAGCTCCGGTAGGCGCTGTTCTCTTCCTGAAACTTGGCCACTTCCATGTAGGTCGGGTACATCTCTTCGATCTCGAAGGTCTCTCCTGCGATCGCCAGTTCCAGATTCTTCAGGGTATCCCCCGGACCGAACGCCCCCATGCTGTTGGCCACAAAGCCGTCTTTCAGATGTTTCAGTTCCCGGTAATGGTCACCGGCGTGAATATACTCTGCATGGGAGATCGCCTGAAACAGACGGGCAACATGCGGGTAATTTTCTTTTTCCGCCTGCGTTGCAAAATGGCGATACCGCATATTGGCCATACTTTCCCCGCCAAAGGCATTGATCATGTGCTGCTGTGTCATGTCTCTCATAATACGTTCTTCATTCCTCCTGCTTCAGATTAACGGTTGACAGGAAACGCAGCATCAAATCTGTTCACTTTCCTGTAACGCAAAATTATACTGTACTTATACGGTGCATCGACCGGAAGCAATACAGGGTTTCATGTATTTGCCCAGTTCCCTGAAAAGCGATATCCTGATCCCAGGATCATAAATTTATAAGCCAGTGATTTTTCAAACGCCACCGGCAACACCACCACACCCCAGCCGATCCCGGAACCGCGCCCCCCGCCGTTTGCCGGAGGACAGCAGCTGTTCCGGATCGTGAAAGGAGACATGCCCATGTTCCGAATCAAATATCTCAGCATCATCATTGCGGTTCTGTTTCTGTCCGCCGGAACCATTTTTGCCGAACCTGTCACAGTGGAAGTGCGAGTGAAGGCCGGCGGCGCCAAGTTTATCGGAACCAGCATGGGCGGCGTTCTGATCACCATCACCGATGTACATACCGGAGAAAGGTTCGCAGAAGGGATTACCGAAGGCGGCACCGGCGATACAGAGAAGATCATGAATACGCCCCGCACGGGAGAAACTGTGCTCTCCGACGAAACATCCGCAAAATTTACCGCAGATATGGAACTGGACCGTCCCCGGTATGTGGAGATCAAGGCGTACGGCCCGCTGGCGCAGCCACAGGCTGCCAATACAGTAACGATAACCCAGTGGCTCATTCCCGGTATTGACCTGACCGAAGGAGATGCCGTCATGCTGGAAATGCCGGGATTTGTAGTGGATATTCTGGACCCGCCGGCGCATGTCAAAATCAAAGAAATTCCCCACACCTTTACCATCCGGGCCAATGTGACCCTGATGTGCGGATGTCCCATTGCACCGGACGTGCCCTGGAAGCCGGAGGATTACAGGATGATGCTGCGGGTGGAAAAGGGAGAGAAGGCCCTGGCGCATCTGCCGCTCACATATGCGGGGACGCACAGTCAGTTTGAGGGAACCTTTACCGCGGAACAGCCGGGGGTTTATAAAGCGATCGTCTATGCGGTGGACGCCTCCCGCGGCAGCACGGGCCTGGATATGACAACCTTTATTCTCGAAGAAGAGGAGGAGGAGGAGGAGGAGGAGGCTTCCGGCAACGTCCGGGATTCAAATCCCGACTGATAAATAGGAAAACCGGCTCAAAGCCGGTTGGGGTGGGATCATCGGGCCAGGGGAGGCTTGTACTTCAACCGGCTTCAACCGGTTGAAAACATTAAGCCGGGGATTTCAATCCCCGGCGGCATATGGCTGCGGAACATCATGATTGTCCCGTAAAAAATACTGGATCATGGCGTGTCACTGGCCTTTCACCATCACCAGCAGCATTTTGAACCGTTCCACAGCCTTGAGGGCATGGGGATGGCTGGCCGGCATGATAATCATTTCTCCTCGGGACAGAGTGTATTCGTCTCCGGAAATCGTAATCTTCGCCTTTCCGTCGGCGATATAGACCATTGCGTCAAAAGGCGCGGTATGCTCACTCAGTCCTTCTCCCTTGTCAAAGGCGAAGACGGTGACCGTTCCCACATCTTTCTTGATCAGCGTCCGGCTCACCACCGAACCCGGCTGATAATCGATCAGCTCATCCAGTTTCAGTCCTTCTTTCAGAAATTCTTCTACTCCCATATTCCGCTCCTTTCTGTTGATGGATCGTGATCCATGTGATCTGACTCAGAATGAAAATATCATACCAGAGCAGGGGGGGAATACGAATAAGGTAAAACAGGTATTTCAGACAGATGGAAACAACGCACGGGCCGGACAGAGAAAGGATGGAAGTTGATTTCTGACTGCCAGCAGAACGGGCTGTTTTTTACTTGACATAATCTCTGATTTCAGCATGCGACGGATAACGGAACAGACAGGAGAAACCTCTACCGTTTTATCTTCTTCAGATATTCTTCGATCTCTTCCGGTTTTAACACCTTCATCAGCTCTTCCGGTTTTAATCCTTTCAGTCGATCCTCCGGCCTTAATCCCTTCAGGCGATCCTCCGGCCTTAATCCTTTCAAGCGATCCTCCGGCCTTAATCCTTTCAAGCGATCCTCCGGCCTTAATCCTTTCACTCGATGTTCAAGTTTTTTCTGTTGACTGGATTTATTGGCAATTTCCAAATCGGAATATTGTTTGGCTATTAATAAATTCAGCAAGTTATGTTCTTGCAGCTTGGAAGCGGCATAT
>JBEPXL010000533.1:0-3255 GCA_041641935.1 Desulfobacteraceae bacterium
TCAGCAGTCTTCTCTTTGTGGTTGTGATCGTGGTCCGGATGCAGTCAGGGGAGGTGAATGTAAATCCGGCGGAGAATTTTTCTCCTGCTGTGCCGGAAGAAAGAGAGGCTTGAATGCCTGTTTTTTCTTTTCACCCGGCACACCGGCTGGTATAGTCGAAATGTAATGTATATCTCCGGAACACACAGGAGTTCTGCATGAAATTTCCCTACGGCATCAGCGATTTTCAAAAAATAATCCGCAATGGCTACTACTACTGCGACCGGACCGACCGGCTTGCGCAGCTTGAAGATGCCGGGGATTATCTGCTCTTTATCCGCCCCCGCCGGTTCGGCAAAAGCCTGCTGCTTTCCATGCTGCGGAATTATTATGACGTGGCGCAGAAGGACCGGTATGATGAACTGTTCGGTCACCTGAAGATCGGGCAGCATCCGACACCGCTCCGGAACCGGTATTTTATTCTTCAGTGGGATTTTTCATGTGTCGACCCGACCGGAACGGTAGAAAATATCCGGCGCGCGCTTTACAATCATGTCAATGCACGCATTCATGACTTCAGTACGTATTACAAAAACTTTCTTCCTTCCGGTATCCGTATTCATTCCGATGATGCCATCAGTTCGTTTGGTTTTCTGTTAACCGCTGTTCGGGAAGCGGGCCTGCCGCTCTATCTTCTGATTGATGAATACGACAATTTCGCCAATGAGGTCATGACCGGCATCCGGGATGAACGGGATGTGTACAAGGCCCTGGTTCATGAAAAGGGACCGCTCAAAACACTTTTCAAGGCGGTCAAATCAGCAGCCGGAGAAGGAAAACTCGACAGGCTTTTCATCACCGGTGTTTCTCCCATTGTGATGAGCGATATCACCAGCGGGTTCAATATTGCCCAGAATATCTACCTGCTTCCGGATTTTAACGATCTGTGCGGCTTCACCGAATCCGAAGTGACGGAGACGATCAGAGAAGTTGCCACAGCGTGCGGTTTCAATGACACAGAAACGGATGATGTCATTCGTGTGATGCGCACCTATTACAACGGGTATACCTTCTCACCCGAGTCTGATCAGCGGCTTTACAACCCCACGCTGACGCTCTATTTTGCCGGAAACCTTTCCCGGTACTGTACATACCCCCGCAATATGCTCGACGCCAATCTGGCCACGGATGAAGCGAAGCTGGAATATATCGCGCAGCTCCCCAGGGGTCGTCAGATGATTCTGAATGTCACGCGAGGGCAGGAACCGGCAGCAGTGACGAATATTTCGGACCGGTTCGGCATCCGGGACATGCTGGCGGACAACAGCAGGGACCATGCCTTTATCGTCTCGTTTCTCTACTATTTTGGTGTACTGACAATTGCCGGAATCCGGTTTGACGGTAAACTGGAACTGCGGGTTCCCAATCTGGTCATGCGGGGGCTGTATGTGGACCGGATTCAGCGGATGCTGCTTCCGGAGCCCGATGACCGGGATGAAGGAGTATTTGCAGCGGAGCAGTTGTACGGAAAGGGAGACATGCAGCCGCTGTGCGATTTTCTGGAGCAGCGTTATTTTCAGGTATTTCACAATCCCGATTATAAATGGGCCAATGAACTGACCATCAAGACGGCGTTTCTGACGCTGCTGTACAATGACACGCTGTACATCATGGATTCGGAGCAGGAAGCCGGGCGCGGCTATGCCGATCTGACCATGATCATCCGGCCTGATATGCGGCAGTACGAGATCTTCGATATTCTGATCGAGTTCAAATATGTAAAACCGGGGGATACGGGGCTGACCGGAGAGGCGGCACGGAATCTGACACAGAAAGAACTGCAGCAGATTCCGGCTATGATGTCCCGGATGAAAGAAGCCCGTAAGCAGGTAAAACAGTATGGCGCATCACTTGAAAAGAAATTTCAAAACCTGAAACTGCGACAGTATGCCGTGGTTTCACTCGGGTTCGAACGAATCTGGTGGGAAGAAGTCAGGATGTAAGCACCCTCCCCTCATTCCATCTCCCCGCCGCTCACCCCCCGCACATGATAATACCCCGTAAAATCCTGGCTGGCGACAAAGCCCAGATCCAGGCTGACGTACCAGGCCCCGATGTGGGAACGGCGGTCACAGCTCCAGAGCCATTTCTGGGTCCGGTCGAAGACGGGTTCGATGCAGAGTTCCCGGCCGTGGGGTATTTCCCGCAGCAGGGACATCAGTTCTTCCACCGTCGGCAGTCGCCAGTCCGTCCGGCCTGCAAACCCGGTAATGTTAAGTTCCTCGATACAGGTTCCGGCTTCCTGCCAGGTCATCGGGTATTCCGAACCGGACTGCTCCCAGACAAGGCCCGTGGTCCGGTCGGTGACGGTTCCGTCGCCGTTGTCCTGAACCTCATTGCGGATATATTCGGCGGGCCGCCAGAGTTCATCCAGACCGAAGCGCTCCCTGGCGTTCTGAGGCCGGACCTTTATCCCCTGACGCCGCAGCGGTTCTGAAAGGGGCCGGGGCGGCCCGCTCTCCAGCCACTCCGACACGGGGACGGCGCAGACCTTTTCCTGCTTCTTTTCCCACCGGGCCGCGACGGCTTCCAGTTCATGGCTCATGTCCCGTGCCGACTGGAACCGCTGTTCCGGGTCCGGGTCGATGGCCTTGAGAATCAATGCATCCCAGTCCTCATCCAGATCCGGATTGGCCCGGCTCGGTTTCCGGGGATTTTCCATCGGCAGAATACCGGTGAGCATCCGGTAGAGCATGACACCCACCGGAAAGAGATCGGCGCTGAAGGTCACGGTGTCTGGATCTTGTTCCTGCTCGGGAGCCGCATACCAGGGGGTTCCGACTTTCAGGTTGGACGGTCCCCGGAAGGTTTCTCCCCGGAGTTTGGACAGGCCGAAGTCGCAGATTTTGACGGTGTCAAAATCCGTCACCAGAATATTGAAGGGTTTGATGTCCCGGTGGATGATGCCGGCATGATGCAGGCAGGCCAGACCGGACAGGACTTCACGGGTATAGTGAACGGCTTTATCGACCCGGAGAACGCGGGACGGCTTTTCCGTCTCATAGCTTTCCCCGATCATGGTTCCCAGGTTGTTGCAGAAATACTCCATGATGTAAAACGGCCGGCCCTTATGTTCGTCACAGTCCCACACATCCACCAGGTTGGGATGTCGCAGATTCGCCATCGTGACGGCTTCGGTAAAAAAGAGGTTCCGGATATTCTCCATGCCCATCAGGTCCACCATGAGTTCATCCGGCTTTAAAAGTTTCATGGCGG
>JBEPXL010000534.1:0-3235 GCA_041641935.1 Desulfobacteraceae bacterium
TGTGGGCATCGCCTACCGGGAGGATGTGGACGAGGTCATGGCGGTGCTGCAGGAGATCGGGGCGGATCTGCAGAACGATCCGGAATACGGCCCGGTGATTATGGAACCGCTGGAGGTGCTGGGGGTGGATGCTTTTGCCGACAGTGCGGTGGTGATCAAGGCGCGGATCAAAACGACTCCCATCAAGCAGTGGTGGGTGGGGCGCGAGTTCAACCGGCGCATGAAGATCAAGTTTGATGAACTCGATATCGAGATTCCCTTTCCGCACCAGACGCTTTACTTCGGGGTCGATAAGGAGCAGAAGGCGCCCCCGGCACGGGTCCGGATTCTGTCGAAGGAGAAGGATCTGTTTTCTGCGGAAGGCGGGGAGAATGTCTGAACCGGGATTCGTCTGATGTTTATGATGGGCTGTGATGATATCCGGTCAGATGCGGAACGCAGGAAAAGAATCAGCGTCATCTGATGAATCAGATGAATCCTGGTTCGGATGATGGATTGTCTGAACCGGGATTCGTCTGATGTTTATGATGGGCTGTGATCAACATCAGCCGATGTTGTGGAAAGGGTTCACATGGTCGTGCTGCTCATTTGAAAGGCCGGTTTTGAAATGAACCTCCCGGACCCCCTCCACCTGCATGGCTGCTGTTTCCAGCTGCTCTTTCCTGCTTTCCGAATCAGTGTCGGTGTTGCTGATATAGATCGTGCCGCTATCCGCCGTTACCGCAATTTTCGGAGCATTTTTCGCCAGCTTTGCCTTGACGATGGCGGCCAGGGCCAGGTCATTGACCAGTTGCTGTGATTTCTCTGTTGTTTTGAAATTGGGCTTTTTCACCGTCTCAAGGAGGATATCCACAGCGTCATCCACTGTCAGACTGCCAATGCGCAGAACTATATCATACACCCGGCTGTCCCATGTATCGATGCCGTATAGCTGCATCGCCCATTTGCGACGCTCTTCGTCGTCTTTCTGCAGGATGTACAGGGCCTTGTCGTAAGGAAGATTCTCCCGCCGCATTTCTTCTCTGACCCGGTCTTCCATATCTGCAATGATTCTGACCTTGAGAACGTGGGGAATCTGACGGAGAAAAAAATGACCGGACAGCCCGTGATATACCATGTTGTCTTTGCGGGCGTGCTGGAGAAGTCCGGAGTAGATGTAGCTGATGTACCGTTCCCGCCCGTTGGTAAACCGTTCCAGTGTCGTGGTGGCATTGTGAAGCGCCCGGACGAGTTTTATTTCCGGGGTATTGAACTCATCGGAGGCTTCCAGAATAATATCCCGTGAGATGCACTCATACCCCAGTTTTGCTGCCAGTTTTTCAGCAACTTCCTTGCCCCGGCTGTAGGAGCCTCTGCTGATCGTGATAATCGACATTTGTTTACTCCCCTCATTTTGTGTTAGCCCTGACGTAATTCCTTTGTCTGTATAGCACTATGATTTTCATTGGGCAAGGGAACAGCAGCAGGCGCTATGGTCTGTTTTTTTAATGTCCGCTGACGCTTCCGGTATTTCCTGCACTCCCTGAGAGGCTTCGAAAAAAAATATTTCCTTTGACAAAATGCAATGCTGTATTCTATCCAAGCAGCTTTGTCTTATGGGTGAGAATTAAAAAAAACTGTAGTCATGGAATGAATCGGTTGATTTTACGGGATTATGTATGATAAGTTTTCCTGGTTTTGCGGGGTGTAAGGATATGCTGCAAAAGCGATTGCCACATCTTAGAAATTTTTATTTAAAAAAAGGC
This sequence comes from Desulfobacteraceae bacterium, assembly GCA_041641935.1. Lineage (GTDB taxonomy): Bacteria > Desulfobacterota > Desulfobacteria > Desulfobacterales > Desulfococcaceae > JBEPXL01. The sequence continues at coordinate 1,746 of JBEPXL010000534.1, forward strand.
ACTTATCCGGCTACTGCCGACTTTGCTGTTGAAACGGATGGAGAGTCCACTGTCATGGAATGGTGGCCGGATGTTTTTTGTCGGGGAGAGGAATAATGGGTACAACACTGACCAAAATCAGTACCGGTTTCTTTGCCCGTCATGAGACATTCTGCCCCCGATACGGCTGGCTCAAGAAAGGCTATGACGGCGTTGCGGGATTCAGCGGGGAGAAAGGATTTGATGGTGATCCGGAAATATTCGACCGGGATGATGCCATTGAAATCCTGGGCGTGGGAAAGAATATGGTCCGGTCCATCCGGTTCTGGTGCCTGGCGTTCCACCTGATTGTACCGGAACAGAACAGCAATACCATCCGGGTGAGTGGTTCCATGTCGCCTGCGCCGCTGGGAAAAGCCCTGCTGGCTGAAGATGGATGGGATCCGTATCTGGAAGATCCGGCCAGTCTGTGGCTCCTTCACTGGCATCTATTTGTCCCGCCGATTGTCGCACCGGCCTGGTCCATCGCGGTCAACCAGTCCTTTCCCGCCGGATTTTCGGCCAGAGACCTTGCCCGGAAACTGATCGACTACACTGCCGATATTCCCGAATTCAGCCGTCTGTCAGCCTCTTCCTTTGAAAAGGATGCCTCCTGTTTCTTCCGCATGTATGCGCCACCCCAGGCCGGCAAGCCGGATGACATTGAATGCCCCTTTACCCAACTGGCTTTTCTGACGCCTGCGGAAAACAAGGGCCATTTCCGGTTCAACATGGGGGAAAAACCGGACCTTCCCGATGCCGTCTTTCTGGCGGCCTGTTTCGACTTTGCCCACCACCACGGGGCAGGTGCAAAAACCCTTTCCCTGGGAGCGATTGCCTATGAATGGAACAGCCCCGGTCGGGTGTTCCAGTTGTCCGAAACGGACATTGGAAACCGCCTGGAACGCGGCACGGCAGGTATTGACGGCGTGATTTTCACCGAATCCTACGGTAACCGCCAGCTTCAGTTCGAGACGGCCCCTCTGGAACTGCGTGAGCGTGTGCTGTCCTCGTATTATGCTGCCGGGCAACGGAGGGTGGCATAGATGAAACTCTCCGAACTGGTCCGGCCTGATACGATGATCGCCCGTTCCGTAAACCTGGAACGGGATCTGAACAATCCCGAAACCCTCGACCGGTATCAGTTGACCGGCAAAGGGCTGGAAATCCTCCGGCGGCTGGCGGCAGGGCTGAACGGCGAAAACATCTCCGCCTGGTCGTTGGCTGATTCTCATGGGGCTTTTGTCCATAATTATCTATTTTAAAGAAGGGGTTGAAGATGAGCATTCCTACAGTTACTCAAAATAATCTTATTTCATTTAGCTCGATCATTAATAATAGAAATAGCATTTTTATCATTCCGACCTTTCAAAGGCCGTTTGCATGGGGAGATAAACAAATTCAAGATTTATATGATGATGTAGATAAAAAAGTAAAAGCACAAAATTCTATACACTACTTATCCCCTATTC
>JBEPXL010000535.1:0-3225 GCA_041641935.1 Desulfobacteraceae bacterium
AAAATCGATTTTCGGCAACCGGGGTCCGGTCTGGTGCTTCTGGACAGAGGCATAGTCTCTGGCCACCTGTTCCGCACTCTTCTGGCCCGGTTGTTCCTGTACCTCTTCTTTTTTTTCTTCAGACATTGCGCATTCTCCTCACATGCAAAGTGGGCAGACATTCAGAACCGGATTCGGTAAACCGGTCTCCTCATGTCGGCACAAGGGCAGAGGGACGTACCCCGCTCATGCCGCGACGCTTACAGTTCCAGCGTCGTTACGGAGTTGACCAGAGGGAGCGCCCGCAGCTTTTCGACGACATCATCGGGAATGGGCGTGTCCGTCTGGAGATAAATAATGTTCCGGTCTCCTTCTTCTTCCTGACCGACCTGCATCCGTCCGATATTGATCCCGTTTTCTCCCAGGGTTGATCCGATGCTGCCGATGGCCCCCGGCTGGTCCAGGTTCTGGATAATGGCGGAATGGCCTTCGGGAATCATTTCGAGCCGGAAGTGGTTGATCTTGATGATACGCGGATCATTTTTGCCGAATACGGTTCCGATCAGGTTCGTCGTTCCCTCGCTTGTCAGTGCCTGCACCCGGATGAGATGGGTATAGTCCTCCACATCGGCACTGCGGGTCTCCGTTACCTTGATACCGCGTTCCTTGGCGATGATCGGTGCGTTGACAAAGTTGACCATCTCCTTGATCATCGGCGTCAGAAGCCCCTTCTGAATGGCAGTGGAGACCGGCGACAGATCCAGATCACGGAAATCCCCCGTGTATTCGATGACCAGTTCCTGGAGCGGTGCGCTCAGCAGCTGGGCCGTCAGACTACCGAGCCGGTCGCCCAGCCAGAGGTAGGGGCGCAGTTTTTCCAGCAGATCTCCGGTGACGGAGGGAACATTGACGGCATTGATAATGGTCCCGGTCTGCAGATAACTGATCGCCTGTTCGGCTACCGCCACCGCCACATTGGACTGGGCCTCCCGGGTGGATGCACCCAGATGGGGGGTACAGATGAAGTTGTCCATCTCAAACAACGGGGAGTCTTCCGGCGGTTCCGTTTCAAACACATCCAGCGCCGCCCCGGCGACCCGGCCCGATTTCATGGCTTCATAGAGATCGGCTTCATTGACAATGCCGCCCCGGGCGCAGTTGATCAGCATGACGCCGTCTTTCATCTGTTCAAAGGCAGACGTGTTGATCATGCCTGCCGTTTCCTTGATCTTGGGCACGTGAATGGTGATATAGTCGGCTTCGCGGTAGAGTTCCGCAAGGGTCACACTTCTGTAACCGGCCTTTTCAATCTGCTCCGGGGTGACAAAGGGATCGTAGACGATCACTTTCATTTTCAGCCCCCGGCCCCTGTCCGCCACAATGGAACCGATCTTTCCGAAACCGATGACCCCCAGGGTCTTGTTGTAAATCTCGCGTCCCTGGAGTTTCTTCTTTTCCCATTGTCCGGCCTTCAGTGTCGCTGTTCCCCGGGGAATATTCCGGCTCAGAGACAGCATCATGGCGATGGCATGTTCCGCCGTTGTAATTACATTCCCTGTCGGGGTATTCATTACGACCACACCCCGTTTGGTGGCAGCCGGTATATCGACATTGTCCAGGCCGATGCCCGCCCGTCCGACGACCTTCAGTCGCGGCGTGCCGGCCTCCAGGATTTCCTCCGTGACCTTGGTGGCGCTCCGGATGATGAGCGCATCATATTGACCGATAATGGATTTCAGCTCTTCCGGCGGAAGACCGGTCTTGACATCGACCTCGATCCCCTCCGCTTCCTGAAACATTTGAATTCCCACTTCACCCAGATTGTCACTGACCAACACTTTCATCATTATCTCCTCAGAACAGATCGTAAATACCGAACGCGACATTTCCAAAACAACTTTAGAGAAACATATTTACTGCAGGCGCGTTGTCAAGAATCGGCAGAAAAAGTTTCACAGCCGGTTGACCCGCACGGGTTCCGGGGATATGAAACAGGAGGAACTTTTTTTCATTACCTGAATCCAAAAGGAGATGCGGATGGAAACAGTATCAGCGGAAAAGACCCGGATCGGATGGATCGGAACCGGCGTAATGGGGCGATGGATGTGTCAGCATCTGATGGACAGGGGGTACCAGACCGTTATCTACAACCGGACCCGGGCCAGGGCCGCCTCCCTTCTGGAGGCCGGGGCTTCCTGGGCGGATTCCCCCGGCGCGGTGGCGGCTGCGGCGGATGTGGTCTTTACCATCGTCGGATATCCCGAAGATGTCCGGGAGGTCTATCTGGAAAAAGACGGGATCATCGAAAACGCCCGGCCGGGAACCATTCTGGTGGATATGACCACCACCCGTCCCAGCCTGGCGGAGGAGATTTTTGCGGCAGCGTCAGCGGCGGGCATGTCATCCGTGGACGCACCTGTTTCCGGCGGGGATATCGGGGCCAGAAACGGCCAGCTTTCCATTATGGTCGGAGGTGAAAAGGAAGTGGTGGATGCCATTGAACCGCTGCTGGCGGTGATGGGCAGAAAAATCGTTTATCAGGGACCGGCGGGAGCGGGGCAGCATACGAAAATGTGCAATCAGATCGTCATCGCCGGCACCATGATCGGGGTCTGCGAATCCCTTCTGTACGGGTTCCGGGCCGGGCTCGACCTGGAGGTGATGCTGTCGAGCATCTCCGGCGGAGCGGCTGCCTGCTGGACCCTTGACAATCTGGCCCCCCGGATGCTGCGGCGGGAGTTTGACACCGGCTTTTTTGTGGCCCACTTTCTCAAGGACATGGGCATCGCCCTGGAGGAAGCCGGGCGCATGAACCTCGCCCTGCCCGGCCTGGCCCTGGTTCATCAGCTCTACATGGCGGTCAGGGCCAATGGCGGAGAACGCCTGGGAACCCAGGCGCTGATGCTGGCCCTGGAGCAGATGAGCCATACGGGCGAGGTCCGGGCCGGATCAGAATAGCATCTTTTCCGGCGGCCTGCGTTCCGGAACGTATTCATGGGGAATCTCCTCCTTGTTCCACGCTTCCGAAACGTACAGGTTGCAGTAGCAGCTGCCGTATTCCTCGACGTCGGGGGCCCGGTAGACACACGGACAGATGATATCCTTGTCGTTGTCCCGGTCTCCCGACGCCAGGCGGCACGGACAGACCATGTATCCGTACCGTTCCTTGTTCTGGATCAGCCCCTGGAGCAGTTCCAGTGTCCGTTCTTTGTCTTTGTTGAAGCAGTACCCCTTGGCTTCCTGTAT
>JBEPXL010000536.1:0-3225 GCA_041641935.1 Desulfobacteraceae bacterium
ATCGGGTGACCCTGCGGAAAGCGGGGACGGGGAGGCCGGATCGTTTTCCGGCTTTCCTTCCCTTCTGCCGCGCAGCTGTTTTGCATCTGTGGAATGATAAAATGGCGGGAGCAGAGCAAACCATTATCCGGTTCCGAGCAACTGGTGCTGCCGTTTTGGCCTCTTTTCGTTCTGTTTCACAGCGGTGTGCGTATTTGACCGGGGGGCATTGTTTCCGGCGGTTCTGCCGACAAGGGTTCGCAGCTCGCGTGCGATCTCTTTCATCTGTTCGGCATGTCCGCTCATTTCATCGGCGGCGGATGCGGATTCTTCGGAAATGGAGGCATTTCTCTGGGTGACGGAACTGACATTTTCCATGGCGCGGATGAGATGCTCAATCCCCGTCACCTGTTCACTGGAAGCCACCGCGACTTCCGATGACAGGTCACTGACTTTGCCGGTGATTTCGATATTCCGGTTGAGGGATTCCATCACCCGTTCATTCATCTCCCGCACGTTTGCATTGTCCTCCCCGGCCTTCCGGATCAGATCCGCCGTGGAGCGGGAAGCCTGTCCCGCCCGAAGGGCAAGATTTCTCACTTCGTCGGCAACCACCGCAAACCCGGCCCCGTGACTGCCCGCCCGTGCGGCTTCGACTGCTGCATTGAGTGCCAGGAGATTGGTCTGAAAGGCAATATCATCAATCGTCCGGATAATCTTTGTCATTTCATCGCTCGACTCCCGGGCGCTCTGAATCAACTGCTCCATGTCGTTCATTCTGCTTTTGATGGCATTGAAATTCGGGACCGCCTCCTGATCGATGAGCCGGTCCACCTCGGCCATGTTCCGGGCATTCTGCCGGGCTCTTGTTCCCAGTTCCTCCAGGGAGCCCGATGTCTCCTCCATTGCGGCGGCCTGTTCCGAAGCGCCGTGGGCCAGTGACTGACTGGCGTTGGCGGCCTGATGCGATGCCTCCGAAAGCTGTCCGGCATTATGTCCCAGTTCCCCGCTCACCCGCTCCAGCGGACGAATGATGTAGCGCTTCATCATCACCGTGATGGAGAACAGCAGAATCAGATCCAGCAGGAGAATCGTGAGGGTAATCTTCCGGATTTCATGGTGGAGGCTGGCGATCATGAACTTTCTGGTCAGGTAGACCGACACCTGACCGATCACATCCTTTTCCCGTACCACATCCTTTGTCAGTGCGATAAAATCCCCCTCGACCGCTTCTCCGTCACTGACGATCTCCCACTGTTCATCTCTTTTTTTGCCCACCGACAGGATATCCGATTTGCTCGTCACCTGAATGGCATAGATCCGGCGATCGGCCATTTCCGCAAAAATCGCCTTTTCGATGTAGTCGGTCTCAAACTGCCAGAGCGGCAGTGCAAGATTTTCCGCCAGCCGGTCTCCCACAGCAGCGGCAAGGGTATTGATTTCATCAATGGCATGGGTCTCCACTTCGTTGTACTGGTACAGACCGAATGCGGCCAGCACAATGGTGGTGATGGTCATGATCAGAAACGGCATCCGTTTCCGGATGTTTTTGGTTCTGGTACGGGCGAAGCCTTTCATCGTTTTCATAAACTTTCACGGATAAGGCGGCAGCGGGAGCCGGATTCCGCCGGTTCCGTTGACGCGGTTGCCAGAGAGGGTATGATCAGGGATTACTGCAGGTATTTGTCCATTATCTGCTGATACTCACCGGACTGTTTCAGCTCTTCCAGCGCCTTCTGGAACTCCCGGACGATTTCATCGGGTGTATTGATATTGAAGGCGTAATATGCCGGAACCTGGTCCAGAACGTATTTGACCTCATAGTCAGCGGGCCTGTAGCCGTTCTGCTTCAGAATCCAACTCCAGGAAATATCACCGTAGGCCACCACGTCGATCCGTCCGGCTTCGATCATGCGGATCATGGAAACCGGTTTGGTCAGCCGTTCCAGCGCCGAAGGATCCACATCAGCCTGAAGCAGAAGATTTTCGCCGGAGTCATCCCGGATGACGCCGATTCTGTACCGGTCCGCGCCTTCAATCTGATCGATCTCGATCTGTTTGTCTTTTTTGCCGATCAGCGCAATCCGGATCGTGGTGATGGGACCGACCCACTTGAACAGTTCTTCACGGGAAGCGGTGCGGGACATGGCGAAAAGGACGGTATTTTCCCGTACCAGTACCTGATTGTAGCCGTTGGACCAGGGAACCAGGCGGATATCGTCCCGGGACTGCTGCATGCCCGCCAGCTCGAGCATCCGTACCATCAGATCCACGGAAAGCCCTTTCAGCCTGCCGTCTTCCTTATAATTGAGCGGTGGATATTCCTCGGTCAGGAGAATCAGCTTGTTCTCACTACCCTGGGCTGCGGCGATCGAACAGAAGCAGAGGCTGATCAGCAGGGCACGCAGCAGGATACGGAAGGGTTTCCCGATTCCTGTACCGGTAAAAACAGGGGAAGAAGGTCCGGCAACGGTGGTCCGCACTGTTGCCGGACTTTTCATACAGGACGCAATCATCGTGTATCCTCCATTGTCTGGTAATGGTATTTTCACAGCTGTGAAGTACTGGCTTTTTCCGGGAATGATGAGGCGCACCCTACCACAATTTCAGGAATTCATCCAGTGAACATATCAATTGATCCTCATTTTTTTGAGGGAAAATACCGGTAGAGAACCGGGAGGATCGAAAAAGAAAAACAAACCGGGTCTTATGGGAATTCCTGCTGATTAATACCTGGCAGTTGACAAAGATGGGATGTCAAATAATATTATGCCGATAGATGAATACGGAATACAGGCCGCCATATTTCTTCCGGCAGACCTGTGGGATATCTGATCTGAATCTGAGGCAAAGGGTAGAGAAGAATGATTGAACTCAAGAATGTGAGCTTTGAAGTACCGGACGAGGAATCGCCGAACGGGGGCTCGAAAAACATCATAAGCGATGTCAGTTTTGTCTTTGAAACCGGCAAATTCTACGGCATCACCGGCCCCAATGGCGGCGGCAAGACCACGCTTTCGAAACTGATCATGGGAATACTGCAGCCGACAGGCGGGCAGATTCTGATGGATGGGGAAGATATTACCGATCTGTCCATCACGGATCGTGCCAGGAAAGGCATCGCCTACGGCTTTCAGCACTCGGCCCGGTTCAAGGGAACAACCTTCCGTGATCTGCTCTCCATTGCTGCGGGAACCGATGACGAAGACGCCCTGATCAAGATTATTGCCCGGGTCGGCATATGTT
>JBEPXL010000537.1:0-3202 GCA_041641935.1 Desulfobacteraceae bacterium
GAACGGATGTCTGAAAAAGTGAAAAAGGATGTTGCACAGTCGTTTGCCAATGCCTCTGTTGCGGCGGAGCAGCACCGCCTGTATGCCATCCGGGCGGAACAGGAAGGAAAAGAGACGCTGGCCTGTCTGCTGCAGGCCCTGGCGGCCTCAGAACGGGTTCATGCAAGGCGGACCATGATGCATCTCCGCGGTAAAGTAGGAGACAGCAGTGACTATGTCGCGGAACTGAGCCGGCGGCGGCGAAAGGATTTTACCCTGGAATTTTTCCGGATAGCCGAAGCCCTGACGGAAGAGGGCAGGGATACGACCGCCGAAGCGTTCGGTCAGTTCGGCGAGGTCGCCAAGAACCATTTTGATCTCCTGAACCGGTTCCAGAAGGATCAGATCGACTGCACGGCCTACCATGTCTGCCAGGTCTGCGGATACATTGCAGTGGAAGCACCACCGGAGAATTGCCCGGTTTGCGGTGCGGTGCGAAAGAAGTTCAAATCCCTGGACGAAACCGGTTGATCCTGCATTTCGGAGCTTGATTTTATACCCGCCCCGGTTTATCTTCGGTAAGTTTTCGGTGCTTCAACATCAACCGACGGAAATACAGAAACAGCGGCAGTTCTCCCTTTGACGGAATGCCGCAACGGATCATTTCCACGAAAAGTCCTTCTGTATGACTGTCAAATTTTCTCAGAGGTCCTATGAAACGGTTATCCTCCCCCCTGACAGGCCTTTTTCTGATCATTCTCGTCAACCTGACCCTTTCCGGCTGCATGGTCGGACCGGAGTACGAAAGACCCGATGTCGATGTACCGGAACAGTACAAATACGGAGACGCGGATCCGGAAGCTGCAGCGGAAATCCTCACCGAAAACTGGTGGGAACTGTTCAATGACGAGCGGCTGAGCGATCTGATCCGTCAGGCGGTGGCGGGAAACTTCAATCTCATGGCCGCCTATGAACGGGTGCAGCAGGCACGGGCCATCGCCCGGCAGCAGGCGGCGCCCCTGCTTCCGTTCTTTTCCCTTGATCCCTCCGTAACCCGCGGGGAAAGCAGCGACAGCCTGGGTGTGAACAGCAGTGCCACAACAACCTACCGCTTTCCGTTCAATGTGGCCTACGAACTGGACCTCTTCGGCCGGATTCGCCGGGGGTATCAGGCCGCCGTGCGAAACGCACAGGCGGCGGAAGCGGACTGGAACGCCATCCGGCTGATCGTCGAAACCGAAATCGCCCGGAACTATTATCAGTTGCGTTCCATAGATGATGAAATCGAAATCGTATCCAAGACAATCCAGCTGCGCGAGGAACAGTTGAAGATTCTCAACAGCCGGTTCGAGTTCGGTATCATTTCACAGCTTCCCGTGGCCCAGGCCCAGGCGGAACTCAACTCCAACCGGTCCCTCCTCTATGCCCTCCAGCGGAACCGGGCACTTCTGCAGAATGCCATCGCCGTTCTGATGGGAATGGCCCCGGCGGAAGTCACCATATATGCAGCCCCCCTGACCGACAATCCTCCCGCTGTTCCGCCGGTTCTTCCCTCGGCCCTGCTGCTGACCCGTCCGGACATCCGCCGGGCAGAGCGGTTCATGGCATCGGAGAATGCCCGCATCGGTGTGGCCACAGCGGAGTTTTTTCCCCAGGTCAATATTTCGGCGGATGCCGGGTATGCCAGCAATCATATCAATGTTCTCTTCGACAGCCGGAGTTTTACCTGGGGCATCGGTCCCAATATCCGTATTCCCCTGTTTGAAGGCGGACGGCTGCGGGCCAACCTGCAGGAGTCCCGGTCCCGGTATGCTGAAGCCTATGCCAACTACCGTCAGCAGATTGTCGAGGCCTTCGGGGAAGTGGAAGACGCACTGGTGAGCGTCGATCTGCTGGAACAGCAGGCCGATGCCAACCAGCTGGCCATCGATGCGGCCCGGCGGGCGTTTGATCTGTCCCGGGAGCAGTTCAAGGGCGGTCTCGTCAACTATCTGTCCGTCATCGATACAGAACGGACGCTTCTGGAAACCCGGCGTCTCGGCAGTCAGCTGCGGGGGCAGCGGTATGTCAGCGCCGTCAATCTGGTCAAGGCCATCGGCGGGAGCTGGTAATTCAGTGTAAGGATTTGCTGTTCCTGGCGTTTTTGTACAGGAGAAGTGTCATGGAAAAGAAACAGAAGCAATGGATATACGCGGCGGCACTGGTCTGGATTGCCGTCCTTTTGATCATTCTCGTCCGGACCGGTGATGATTCCACCAGTCCCGCACCGGCACGGGCGGCGGTCGTTTCGGCCACGCCGGTGGTCGTTGCACCGGCAACGGAAGATATATTTGTGGAAACCCTCGAAGCCCTCGGAACTGCCAGGGCAAACGAGTCGGTTACCATCACCCCCACCGTCAGTGACCGGATCACCGCCCTCAATTTTGATGACGGCGACTCGGTATCGGCGGGACAGGTGCTGGTGGAACTCAACAGTGAAGAGGAAAAATCCCTGCTTCAGGAAGCCCGCGCCGCTCTGGATGAACAGCAGCTTCAGTTTGCGCGGATCAAAAATCTGGCCTCCCGCCGGGCCGCTTCCCAGTCCCAGCTTGAAGAAGAGGAAGGACTCCTCAAGGCGGCCGCGGCCCGTGTCGCCAACCTGGAAGCCAAGCTCGGAGACTATACCATCGAAGCGCCTTTTTCCGGGGTGCTGGGAATCCGGCAGGTCAGCCCCGGCGCGGTGGTCGAAACGGATACGATCATCACGACCCTGGATGATCTTTCGGTGGTCAAACTCGATTTTCAGGTTCCGGAAACCTACCTTGCCGCCCTCCGCTCCGGTATGCCGGTCACGGCCCGTACCAAAGCGTATCCCGACCGGACGTTTCAGGGAAAGGTCACCGTCGTCGATACCCGTGTGGACCCGGTTACCCGTTCCATTACCGTCCGGGCCGACATTCCCAATCCCGATCTGCTGCTCAAACCGGGAATGCTGCTGACGGTGGATGTTGTCAAAAGCGAGTCTTCCACGCTGATGATTCCCGAAGAGGCGATCCTCATGGAAAAGGAGAAGAAGTTCGTCTGGGTGGTGGGTGCTGAAAATACCGTTTCAAAGCGGGAAATCGTCACCGACCGGCGTCGTCCCGGTGCTGTGGAGGTGCTCTCCGGCCTGGAAGCCGGAGAACTGGTCATCACCAGCGGAACCAACCGGGTCCGTCCCGGCAGTGTGGTGGAGATCGTTGAA
>JBEPXL010000538.1:0-3218 GCA_041641935.1 Desulfobacteraceae bacterium
GAGCGCGATGAAATGATGAAACTCGCCCTGCAGCGGACGGAAATGGTGAAGAAGAAATTCCCGAACGCGCGGATGATTGATCCGGAGATGATCAATGTAATCTATCTGACCGCATTCGATCCTTCTAACTATCACGAGTTCGCCATTTCTTCGAACCAGACCCTTCAGGATAACGCCAGAAGACTGGCGATGCGGAAGATGGCCCGTTCCGTCGGCAAATTTTTTTCTGCCCTGGGATAGGATAGGAACCTCTTCCATCGTTGAACCGGCGGAACCATGTATCGTCAGGGGGGGATACCGGATATTTCTTTTCCGGCGTCCCCCTTTCCGGCTCACCCGCCGCCGGAGGGTTTGACGGAGGAAACCATAAAGGAATTTGATGGAAAATCTCATCGCAACCACACCGGAGGCCATCCGCACCGCCGCCGGCGCATTGCGGAAACTGCGCCCTGTGTATACACAGGTCATCGACTATTACGAGCAGATATTTACCGCCCAGGCATCCGCCGGAGCGGCCATGGATGTACCGGAAATCCATATTCCGCAGAACAGACTGCAGGTGAAACGGGAGGAAGGATTTCCGCTGATTACACCGCCGGAGTTTCCCCGGGATACTGCGGCCGCTGGAGATCTGATGACCGACATCTGCCGGATTACGGCATCTTCCGGTCTCCAGACGTCTGCCGCCGCCGGAAAGCTGGAAGCGGCGCTGAAAAGCGGAGCGGTGAATGCCGATGAACTGTTTGCCGGTCTGCTGAAAGAAGCCCTTTCCACAATCGATGCGGTGGCCGAACGGCTGGAGATGGATCCCCGATTGATCCGGATCATGAGCTATCACAGCCTGAAACCGTGCTTTGAGATCAGCGCGGACCGGCTCTCGCAACATCTCGGGGAAAAAGAGGACGCCGAGAAGGAATATTGCCCTGTCTGCGGGAGTCAGCCCGTGCTGGCGACCCTGGGGAAGAACGGTGAACGGCATCACTACTGCAATCTGTGCTGGTACCGATGGCCCTTCCGGAGGGCGCGCTGCCCCTTCTGTGAAGTGCGGGAGGACCGCCTTCTGGTCTATTTTTACAGTGAATCGGAAAAAGAGTACCGGGTCGATATCTGCGAAAAGTGTCATACCTATATGAAATGCATCGATCTGCGGGAAACGGATCGGGTTATTTATCCGCCGCTGGAACTGGCGGCTACCCTGCATCTCGACATGAAGGCACAGGAAGCGGGATACCAGAGCGTACCCCACCTGCTGTATTGACTGTTTCGCTCTTTGGAGGTCTGACCATGATCCATCGCTATCTGCATATATTCCTCTTTTCGCTGATATTGCTCCTTGCATCGGTGACCGCGTCCCACAGCCAGGAGACGCCGAAGGCCGGGGAGAAATTTCCGCCGGTGACGCTGCCCGCACCGGACAATCCCGCCCACCGGGAATATCTCGGCCTGCCGGAGGACGGGGGGGAAACCTTTTCACTTTCGGACATCAGGGCGCCGGTCATCATTGTTGAAATATTCAGCATGTACTGCCCGCACTGCCAGCGAGAAGCACCCGCGCTCAACAAATTTTACGAGCGGCTGGAGAGAACCGGCGGTCTCCGGGACAAAGTGAAACTGATCGGCATCGGCGCGGGAAATTCAGCGTATGAAGTCGAACATTTCCGGAAAACTTATGACATTCCGTTTCCCCTGTTTCCGGATGGTGATTTCTCAATCCACAAAAAAGTCGGTGAAGTGCGGACGCCCTATTTTTTCGGTCTGAAAAAGACGGCCACAGGAACGGTGGACGTCTTCTTTTCGGAACTGGGCGGCGCGAAGGATGCCGCCGAAGTGCTGGATGAACTTCTGAAAGTCGCGGGACTGGAAGAAAAATGAGGTATTTCAAATGAAAAAACTCTCCGCTATCCTGCTCGTCATTTCAATGGCTGGATGCCTCTGCACCGGAACCGCCGCACGAGGCGCCGATACCCTGAAAGACAATATCTACGATCCCGGGCATCTCAAGCCGGTGGACAGCCAATTGAAGGTTGAAGTCGGACAGACCGCACCGGATTTCGCCCTGCCGTCTGTCGCCGGTAAAACCGTCCGCCTGTCGGATTTCAGAGGAAAGAAGAATGTGGTGCTTTCCTTTGTTCCCGCCGCGTGGACCCCGGTCTGTTCGGATCAGTGGCCGGGCTATAAGATTGCCCATGATCTGTTCAAACAGCACGATGCCGTGTTGCTCGGCATCACGGTGGACAACATCCCGACCCTTTTCGCCTGGACAAGACAGATGGGGCAACTCTGGTTTCCGGTGCTTTCGGATTTCTGGCCCCACGGAGAAACGGCCGATGCATACGGCATCCTGCGATCCGACGGAACCAGCGAACGTGCGCTTTTCTTTATCAACAGGGAGGGCGTGATCACCCATATTCATGTGGAGAATATCAATCTCCGGCCAAAGTTGGAGACAATCGTCGAAGCGCTGAAAAGTTTTTGATTTCCCAACAGGTTTATAGAATTAGATTCTAAAATTGTGGTGTGCGGTTTCCTTGTTTTTTGAGATGCATAGGAGAAATCGCACGTTTGGTGATAAACATTCAATCAGTTGAAAGGAAATGGAAATACGATCATGCGTAAAAAAGAACTGTTGTTGCTTGCCGTTGCCGGTCTGGTGTGTCTGTTCATTGTCTCGGCTGCGTATGCCGCCGCCACCGTTGAAGACATGATTCCGATGGACAATGAGGCGTATGAGGCGCATGAAAAAGGGATTGTCCAGTTTTCCCACAAAAAACATGCCGAAGAGTATGCCGGTGAATACCCCAAACTGTATGACGACAAAGGCTGTGGCGCCTGCCATCATGACGATAAAGGACAACCGCTGAGCGATCTGAAGATGGGCGATGATGTAGCGAGCTGTATTAAATGTCATGACAAGCCCGGCAGACCGGACCGTGATGTGAAGAAAAAATGGCGTGAGGAAGGCATCAAGGGCGCTGAAAAAGACAAACTGGAACGTCAGTGGCATGCGGAAGCGATCCATCAGAACTGTATCGGATGCCACCGGGAGTTCAAGAAAATGACCGATAAAAAAACCGCCCCGACCAGTTGCGCCAAGTGTCACCCCAAAACCAAGTAACCTTCGCCCGTCGTCAGTAACCGCCAGGCCATTCCACTTTTTGCTGGAATGCCCTGGCGGTTCATGCTGTTACGCTTCCACCAGTTCAATTACCTTTTCCGGC
>JBEPXL010000539.1:0-3208 GCA_041641935.1 Desulfobacteraceae bacterium
TCATGCGCATCCTTCAACCCGATGGTGCCGCCGGCATCCATCTCCCGTAGAATCTGCTCGGCAAACGGGGATTCCAGGCCATCGTCCAGGGGCAGGGGCATCTGCCGTTCCGGGCGGAACGTCGGCAGGTTTTCCGGCACCACCCGCGTTGTGATGATGACCTTGATGGCATGGGGCGGGTGGTCGAGAATGGCCCGGAGAGCGTCATCCAGTTCGGCGTCCTCTATCCGGCGGGTTTCGGTATCCACCACGTCTTCAAAATTGTCCATCAGCAGGATCACGGGCCCGGCATCGGCGTCCCCATTTTTCCCTCCGGCCCGGACCAGCGGAAACGCCGACAGCAGGGCCGCCATTTTCCTTTCCGTGGCGGCATGAGGTTCTCGATACAGCGCATCCAGCTTTTCGGCGGCGTCAGACGGCAGCAGCTTGCACAAATCCGCAAACAGATGGGGCAGCATGAGCTTCCGGGACCCCACCGCGCTGAGATAGACGATGCCGCGAATGGAAAACGGGCCGAGATCGTCGGGCAGTTCTCCGCTTTCCAAGGCGTTCAGCACCCGGCAGATCATGGCGGTTTTGCCGATGCCGCCCCGGCCGGAGACGGTGAGCAGGCAAAGGCCGGGATCTCTCAGAAAATCGGCCGCCAGCCGGGTTTCCACATGTCGGTCCTGGAAATAGGACGGGGCCATGGCCGGCGGTGGGTTGATGAAGCGGGCGCACGCCTCGACGGCGCAGGCGTCCCCTTCCGGTTTTTCGGGCTTGCGTTCCCGCTCAAGACCCCGCTCGATGCTCTCCTTGACCCGCTGTTGCGCGGCCTGGGGATTTTCCACAATCTCTTGCTGCGCATCGATTTCGCGATCCAGCTCCGCAATCTCTTTGCGGATGCGCTCCCGTTGGGCGTCGTCAGCGCCCCGGCGCAGATCGTGCTGGGCGTCGCCCCTGCGGTCGGTCAGCATCCGAAGCCGGCCCTCGGGCGTTGCCAGCCATTTGAGATGCTCGTGCAGCCGCGCGGCATTCGCCGCCAGATCGCCGTCGCTGAAATCAATCCCGCGCCGGCCGGACAACCGATGCGGCAAATCTAGCCCGGATTCGAACGGAATCGGGATCACCGGCTTTTTGTATTTCAAGGCCCGCGACCACTCGGCCCGGCAGTCGGCATCCGTGCGCACGCTGTCGGACGTGCCCACGAACAGCAGCCCGGCGCAGGTTTCAATGGCCCGGACCACCTGCGTTTCCCATGACGGCCCGGCATCCCGGGCATCCTTTCGATCCATCCAGACCGGCACGTCGGCCCGGGTCAACGCATCATAGAGTTCCAGGGCCACGCCCTCGCCGTCCACCGGTGAGTAGGAGATGAAATAATGGCCATCCAGCAGCTCCTGGGGGACCTGCGCGGGCGATTTGCCGGGGTTTTTGGCGAGGATGATTTTGCCTTCCTGCCGACTGAACGGGTGCAGGCAAACCGGTTTTTGTTTGGACGCGGCCATCGTCCCATTGATGTATTCATACAATTCGGTGACGGAAACCAGGCCGTCGGTGTCGCCATCCGCTTCCCCGGTTTTGAGCCCCTGGATAAGGTGATGGGTAAAGACGGAATGGTCCAGATCGCCCAGGCTTTCTTCATCCTCCCAGGCAAACTCTCTGCCGTCGCTGGCCGTCAACACCACCACATTCGACGCGGCCGCGCCGTCGCCCGTCGCCTTGAAGGCGCCACTGTAACAACAATCGAGGATGACCACCTGGTTTTTGGCGCGGTTGTTGGCGATCTCTTTGGCGATAAACGATGCGGAAACGGCGGAGACGCTCAACAGCCCTTTTTCCGTGTCCTGAACGGCCAGGTAGAGGTCGCCCCGGCTGTCCAGAAAGCCATGCCCCGAGAAATAGAGCAGGCGCAGATCATCACGGCCGCTTTCGGCAAAAAACCGGGCGATGGCCTTTTCGACGGAGGTTTTGGGGTGATCCACAAGGGTTTTGACATTTTCCGCGGGAAACCCGCAGACATCCGGGTCAATCAGAACGCGCTCGAAATCCGCGATGTTCCGTTTCGGCTTGCTCAGGTTGGAGATGTCGTCGTCTTCATAATCTCCGTTGCCGATCAGCAGGGCATATTTTTCGGTCATGGCGGCTTCCGCTACTTCTTTTCGATCTGTTTCCGCAATTGGGCCTCGGCGTCGGCGATCTCTTCCTTGGAAGCGTCGCGGTCGATCTCAACGGAAAGCGTCCCCAATCCGATTTTAATCTTCCACTTGTCGGTGGTTCGGGTCTCTTTCCGTCCGGCACCGGCTTTCGGCCCTTGGCGCTCCAGCCACGACTTGATGAGCAGGATCAGCGGCGGCAGCACGGCGGTGGCCATTTTGATGGAAAGCACCCCAATCTCGTACCACTCCCCGGCCATGGCGCCCTTGGGAATGTCGCCGCCCTTGACCGGCTGGACGGATTCGACATCCAGTTGTTCGATCTCGCCGCGAAGCCGGCGCTCCAGATCCGCCAGTTCGTTTTTGTCGACGCCCGGCGCTTCAATCTTGACCAGCAGGTCCGATATTGGATCCCCCATGACCGACTCCTTATGCCTGATGTCAATGACAAGACCGACGCGGCCCCACAAATGGACGCATGACCGGCCGATCCGTTTCTGTGCTTTAAGGAGTCCTGTTTATTAAAAATTCGCGTGGGTGTCAATCGGTCAATCGAGATAAAACAGGGGAAAGGAGAGCAGCGGAGGGGGTGTTTGGTTTATTCCCAAACGCATCGGTCGATGCGATCAATGTATTCCAAGCCGGCCAGTCTGACCAGAACCGCTTTAAAATTTTCCTGACGCGTGTTCCCAATGCAAAGGTATTCCACTTCAGAGCAACCGATTCTGCCGGAGGAGCTTTTGTATACCACCACCGTGGCGTCGATGTTCTTCACCTCTACGATGCATCGTTTTTCGGCAGGGATGCAAAACTCGTAATCGACCGACCGCCATCCGCCCGAATGGCCGTACAGCCCTTGTTCATTGAGCTTTTGAAGGTCAAAGGTGATTTTCTGGTGTGCTTGTCGATCATGCGCCGGTTCATCCGATCTCGCGACCGCAATGCCGACAACGGAGATCAGACTTAGAATAATAAAATGTATAATCAGATGCTTCAACATGATTGATGCGCCATTCCTTATTTTGCCGAAAACGTGATCTTGCAATGTTTTCCCCGAATATGATCCAAGCCGC
>JBEPXL010000540.1:0-3199 GCA_041641935.1 Desulfobacteraceae bacterium
TGCAGGGGAAAGTCGGCCTCGACGGTCAGCTTCCGTCCGCCGCCCGATCCTTCAATGCGGACGATTTTTCCCAGTCCTTCGATGATTCCGGTAAACATGATCTGTTACCTCACCACGTCTTGCTCTTGTCAATATACCCCTCGACCATCAGATCCTGATCAAACCGCCGGACCGCCATGTCCCGGATCGGAATGCTCTGGCGCATGTGGGCCGGACCCGGTCCCTTGCAGATCGGAACCCCGTCGTCTCCGCCCAGCAGCTTGGGGGCATAGAAAAACATGATCTTGTCCACAATCCGGGCATTGAGGGCCGAGGCAATCACCCGGCTGCCGCCTTCCACCAGAAGGCTGGTGATGCCGATATAGCCGAGCCGGTTCATCAGCCGGGCCAGATTGATCATGCCGTTCTGCATGGGCGCGCGGATCACTTTCACCCCCCGCCGTTTCAGCATCGCCCGTTTGTTTTCGGAGACCTCGTCACCGGTGACGATAATGGTGTCGGCGTTCGATTCCAGTTTCAGGAGCTTTGCCCCTTCGGGAATCGACAGATGGGTATCGAGGATGATCCGGATCGGATCCCGCCCCGGCCCGTTTTCCAGCCGGGTCGTCAGGCTCGGATCATCATTGACCACGGTCCCGATGCCGACCATGATGCCGTCATACCCGTGGCGGAGCCAGTGGACATGCCGCCGGGACGCCTCTCCGGACACCCATCGGGCATCGCCCGTCCGGGTGGCGATACGGCCATCCAGGGTTGCGGCGCATTTGACGATGACAAACGGCAGTTTTGTCCGGACATATTTAATGAAAATCTCATTCTGCTGTTCGGCCTCCCTGCGGCAGACACCGGTGATCACCGGAATACCGTTCATGCGGAGATGTTCATTTCCACCTCCCCGCACCTCGGGGTTGGGATCATCCATCGCCACCACCACCCGCGCAATCCCCGCATCGATTATCTTCCGGGTGCAGGGCGGTGTCCGTCCCTGATGGTTGCACGGTTCCAGGGTCACATAAAGCGTCGCCCCCCGGGCCGCCTCTCCGGCGTCATCGATGGCGTTGACCTCGGCGTGGGGGCCCCCCACCACCGCGTGGTATCCCTTTCCCACCACCCTGCCGTCCCTGACCACAATCGCACCGACCATGGGGTTGGGAGACGTGTTGCCCCACCCTTTCCAGGCCAGTTCCAGGGCCATTTTCATATAACCGGTATCATCCATATCCGTCAGGGTGTATTCTCTTCTTCCGTCTGCCCTCTTTCCGACAGCCGCTTCAGTTCAGAAACAAAGTCATTGACATCCTTGAATTCCCGGTACACCGAAGCGAACCGGACATAGGCGACATCGTCCAGGGCCTTGAGGCGGTTCATGATCTTTTCCCCGATCTCCGCAGAGGGGGTTTCCTTCTCCTCGGCCTCCCGCAGATCCCGCTCCAGTTCGTCGAGAAAATCCTCGATGGCGTTCATGCTCACGTCCCGTTTTTCACAGGCCCGCAGAATACCCAGGCGGACCTTGTCACGGCTGAAAAGTTCCCGGCGGCCATCCTTCTTGATGATCATGATGGGAATCTCCTCGACCTGTTCATAGGTCGTGAACCGTCGCCGGCAGACGGTACATTCCCGCCGCCGCCGGATGGCGTTCCCGTCCTTGCTCAGGCGGGAGTCCATTACCCTGTTTTCGATTTCACCGCAGTACGGACACTTCATGTCCAGTCCTCACCATCGTTGTTCCGGATTCGTCACCTCTCTTCCGGCGCTCCGGCGGTAAACCGGATTACGTCGACACCGGCCTCTTTCAGCATCTGCTGCGACATGGCGTCGGCGTAACCGGATTCATAATAGATTTCCGTGATGCCGGCGTTGATGATCATCTTGGCGCAGATGCCGCAGGGCAGATTGGTACAGAACAGGGTCGCATCCCGTATGGAAACACCGTGGTACGCCGCCTGAATGATGGCATTCTGCTCGGCATGAATGCCCCGGCAGAGTTCATGCCGCTCGCCGGAAGGAACCTGACGTTCCGCCCGCAGGCAGCCCGTCTCCGTGCAGTGGTCAATGCCGGAGGGGGCGCCGTTGTATCCGGTGGAGAGGATGCGCTTGTTCTTGACGATCACCGCCCCCACCGCCCGGCGGACACAGGTAGAACGCCGCGCCACCAGCCGGGTAATATCCATGAAATAGGTGGCCCATGACGGACGCCCGGGTTGCTCCGGATCAGACATCGGCATAGAGGGGAAACTGTTCACAGAGCGCTTTGACTTTCCCGCGGATCTGCAGCAGCAGTCCCTCATCTGTGGGGGATTTCAGGGCGTCCACAATCAGATCGCCGATAATTTCCATTTCCCCAACCTTCATTCCCCGGGATGTCACCGCCGGGGTTCCGATGCGCACACCGCTGGTGACAAAGGGGCTCCGGGTTTCAAACGGAACGGCATTCTTGTTGACGGTAATGCCGGCCCGACCCAGGGCCGCCTCGGCGTCCTTGCCGGTAAGATCGAGGTTTCGCAGGTCGGCCAGCATCATGTGATTGTCCGTGCCGCCGGAGACGAGATGCACCCCTCTTGCCATCAGCCGCTCCGCCAGCGCCCGTGCATTGGTCACAATATCCTGCTGGTACTGCCGGAACGCATCCGTACCGGCCTCCCGGAAGGCCACCGCCTTGGCTGCGATGATATGCATCAGGGGCCCCCCCTGAATGCCGGGAAAGATCTGGCTGTTGATCTTTTTGCCGTACCCGTTGCGCCCCATGATCAGCCCGCCCCGGGGCCCCCGCAGGGTCTTGTGGGTAGTGGAGGTGACCACATCGGCGTGGGGAACGGGTGAGGGATGAATACCCGCAGCCACCAGACCGGCGATATGGGCCATATCGACCATCAGGTAGGCGTCAACGGAACGGGCGATTTCACCGAAGGCTTCAAAATTGATGATCCGGGGATAGGCGCTGGCGCCGGCCACGATCATCCGGGGCCGGTGTTCCCGTACCAGCCGGGCCAGTCCGTCGTAATCGATGGTGCCGTTTTCCTTCTGCACGCCGTAGTGGATAAAGCGGAAAAACTTGCCGGAAAAGCTGGCCGGGCTGCCGTGGGTGAGATGGCCGCCGTGGGCCAGATCCATGCCGATGACCGTATCGCCGGGTTCCAGCAGGGAAAAGTAGACCGCCATGTTGGCCTGGGAACCGGAGTGGGGCTGCACATTGATGTAT
>JBEPXL010000541.1:0-3195 GCA_041641935.1 Desulfobacteraceae bacterium
GAATTTCTGCGTGGAAATATGGGGACCAAGGGTACGGTTCAGGCAAAGCATGTAGTGGTTGAACCGTTCGATTACGTTCCCCAGTTCGCTCATGAACAGGAAACTTCTGCCGGACAGCGGAGAAAGCCTGTCGATGGAGGTTTCCACCTCCTGTACCACATTTTCCAGTGGTCTGCTGACGCTGTAGGAGACAAAGAAGGTCAGCAGTTCAAAGGTAATCAGAAGCGATGTCATGATTACCGTGATCATGTCCAGAAGGATTTCCGTCGATTTTTCCACGATCAGGTTCGGCGACAGGCGCATGTTGATGAAGCCGACCTGCTGATTTTCCCGCTGATGGAATACCGGCAGGGTAATCACCACATCGTCCGGCGAAAGTCCGATGAGACTGTAGGTCGTCTCTTCTCTTTTACGGCCGGTCCCGGAGCGGAGGGTTGCCGGTTCCACCCGGCGCATGCGCTCATGATCGGCATAATAGAGAACATATCCCTCCATATCCGTAATTTCAACAAACTCCAGTTCCGGAATCGCTACCAGAATCTCTTTGAGGGTCCGCTCCATCTTGACGAGTTTTTCCAGCGGAATGTTGAGATTCAGGACGTACTCCACATCATCCTTGAGATATCCCCCCAGTTTCCCGGTCTTTTCCTGAAGGGTTTCCAGATAACTGTTCTGAAAGGACTTCACATTCTGGATCGAATAGATGACCTGCCCGGTGACGATGACGCATACAGCAATGACAAAGACCTTGATGCGCGTGCTCATATTCTGTTTCACAGGCCATCCCTCCGGGTCTGCTGCTGCTTGTCGAATATGTGGCCGATCAGAAATATTTTTTCCGAAAGATTGCGGACCTCAAGGGACAGGTACTGAAGTGTTTCTCTCTCCTGCTTCGAAACATCCGGACCCTCCAGGGCCTGCTGAATTTCTCCGCTCAAAGCCTCCAGTTCCTGCCGTGCCTGAAAAAAGTCGGCCTGGGATGCTTCCAGTGTGACGATTTCCCGTATCACGTCCAGGGAATGGGAGACGAAATGGTAGACATAATATCCCAGCCGGTCCAGTTCACTCCGGATTTTCTGAATATCGATATACTTGATTTTGCTCCGGAGCCGGGGGGAGCCATTGTGGTCCAGAAACAGGGCATCGGGAACCGAAGCGCTGCCGGTCTTTCCGGATGAACCGGTGTACCGGTTCTCCGTATCCCGGATATCCCCCGGCCATACCAGCATGTCACTGATATCCAGCACCTCTTTCTTGATGGGTCGAACCACCAGAAGGGCGAGAAAGATGATCAGTCCGACAGAGGTGAACAGCATCAGGATCCAGAGAACTTTTATATTGTTTGCGGCCATCCGTCGCAGCCGGGAATAGATCAGTTCCCTCGGAAAAGAGAAGTTGATCACTCCGACCAGCTGATTCTCCCGGTTGAACAGGGGCAGAAAGGTGACATAACTGCCGTACAGCAGACGGCTGTAAACCTGTTCATTCTCGTCAAAGGGGGGAATGCCGTAGCCGATCTGGTCGCCTACCCGTTCTTCATCGGTATGGTAGAGAATATTACCGTCCGGTGTGGCAACGGCCAGATAGGAAATGGCGGGATTTTTCCGGGTCACTTCCTGCAGCAGCAGGTCCATGCCCCTGAACTTGTCCAGGGGTTTCCCGAACCGGAGGGACTGCTCGATCTTCCGTTTCAGATTTCTGCCCGCAATTTCATAGGTGGAGACAAGGGAATCGACATAAATCTTCTCGAAAGAGGCGAGGCTGAGAACCGAGTTGAGCAGCAGGGTCGCCACCAGAATGCCAAGGGTAATCAGGGTGATTTTTGCCTGAAATCTCATAGCGTATGAATGGATGAATAATCCGGTGAATCATTCACTGGTGATGGTATTGCAGGTGTTTACTTTGAAGTTGTCAAAGCGGACCTGGAACCTGCAGGCCTGCCGCTCATCTTCCTCATCCCCTGTCTGGAGTTTCAGACGAATCCGGAGTTTTTCCTGATTGGGTTTTTCAAAGGCGTATACGGATTGCCACCCGTCGGCGGTCAGGGCCCGGAACAGGATCTTTCCGTCTGACCGGGTCACCCGGAGTGCCCCCCGCCGGGGTGCAGGTTCGCCTTTGTGCTTTTCCAGATTTTCTTCACCGAACCTGTCCAGACGGCTCCGGAAGATCAGTCCCTCGCCGGGGGTGGCCGCAACATAGCACTTGTAGGTCTGCTGGTCATCGAGTGTCTGAAGAACCAGCCCGCTGTTGAACCGGCAGTACTGCAGGGAGTCCGGGTCCGGCACGGCATAGTCGATCTGGATGTCAAAGTCGCCCGTGAAGGTGAAGAGAGAATAGACCTGGATTTCCACCGGGGCGGTATCCGGCGCGCGCAATACAAGTTCGCCGTCTTCCACCAGAACATTCCCGCGGGTCTGGGAATAGAGCAGGACTTCGTCCCAACGTTCCAGGTTGAACTGGTCAAACGGGTCCGAATAGGTCTCGCAGGGGGTGGGCTGGAAAGGGGCATCTTCAGTCGCTTTGACCGGAAGAACCAGTCCCTGCAGCAGAAACAACAACAGGAACAACCCGGATATTATCTTTTTCATGAGCGTCTCTCCTGGTGAACAAGCGGAGCAGTGCCGGTCATCGGAAGGACGGGGTGTGAGAAGGGAAAAACTGTTCCGATTGTCAGGCACGTTACATTGTAGATTTCATCCGCATTCTGGCATAAATGGAAATGAATAGCAATGGAGAGGATGCGGTAAAGGGGATGGGGTAAAGAGGAATTTTGCGGATGAACTTCTTTTCTGTTCTCACACAAGCCCCATACCGGGGCGGGCATTCTTTCCCTCCGTTGCATACCCGTCCCGCCGCCACCAGTCCAGACCGCCAAGCAGCTCTTTTACCCGGAATCCCAGGCGGGTCATATTCAGCGCCCCTTTGGTGGATGCGTTGCAGCCGATGCCGTCACAGTAGGTCACATACAGGGCGGATTGGTCGAGGTGTTTTGTTGTTTCTTCGGACATGGTGCGGTGGGGGATATTGACGGCGGAGGGGATGTGTTCTTTTTCATAGGCTTCGGGGGAGCGGGTATCGATGACGATGAGATTTTCCCCTCTGGACAGGGCGTCATGTACATCCCAGGAATCTGTTTCATATTTCAGTTTATTTTCATAATGTGCGATCTGGTTCTTCATGTCTGACTCTCTCATA
>JBEPXL010000542.1:0-2421 GCA_041641935.1 Desulfobacteraceae bacterium
AACCATCTATCGGCTTCTGCCCAGAATTGCATGATCTCCATCTGACAGTATTCCCTTCACACCATAATTCGTGTTTACCCATTTCTCCATATTAAGCAAATGCTGTATTTGCAGACTACCTCCCGCGTCACAAAGGGGAAATACGTGATATACACTATTTTCACCATTCTGTTGATGTAAACAGTAACAACAATCCCCGGCGGATGCGTTCCCTCCTCTGCGCTCACAGTCTTTCACGGCGGATTCTACTCTGTTTTCCTTATTTTCATTCCCTTGAAACCACTAATATAATCATTTGAATCGCAATTTCATTCACAATTCAGACATACTCTTTTACCCTCGCAGAGAAGAGAACAGGATTCGGTAAGCGAATGTAACAGTAATGGCCCGGAAACAGGGAAGAATGGGGAGGTGTTATCTATGGACAAGCCGCAAACAGTGGTGATCACAGGAGCTTCTGCAGGTGTTGGACGCGCGGCAGCCCGTGCGTTCGCCAAAGAGGGCGCAAGAATCGGTCTGATCGCCAGGGGGAAAGAAAGACTGGAAGAAACCCGGAAGGAAGTGGATAAGATCGGCGGCAAGGCCATTGCCCTGCCGGCGGATGTATCCGACGCCGGGCAGATGGAGGCTGCCGCTGAAACAGTGGTAAAAGAGTTCGGTCCGATTGATGTCTGGGTCAACTGCGCCATGACCACCATCTTTTCGATGTTTGAACATATTACACCGGAAGAGTTCAGGAGGGCCACGGAAGTGACGTATCTGGGAACCGTAAATGCCACGCTGGCAGCTTACCGCCGGATGATCGAACAGAATCACGGCACCATCGTTCAGGTAGGGTCCGCACTGGCCTATCGTTCCATTCCGCTGCAGGCCCCGTACTGCGGGGCCAAAGCCGCCATCCGTGGATTCACCGATTCACTGCGCTGTGAACTGCGCCACAAAAAGAGCAACGTCCACATCACGATGGTGCAGATGCCCGCACTGAACACACCGCAGTTCGACTGGTGCCGGGCGCATCTGACGAAAACCCCGAGACCGGTTGCGCCGGTCTTTCAGCCGGAGGTTGCGGCGGAAGCGATTCTCTGGTCTGCCCGGCATAAACGGCGGGAACTCCATGTGGGAATGTCCAGTGCCGTGATTATCGCCGCCAACAAGTTCTTTGCGGGACTGCTGGACTGGTATATGGCGCGGTCCGCCGTCAGCGGGCAGCAGACGGATGACGTTCTGCCGGAAAACCGGCCGGATAATCTTTTTGAACCGGTTCCGGGGGATTTCAAAGCCCATGGATCTTTTGGAAGTGAAGCAAAGGAGAAGAGTAACCAGCTGCGGGTGGATTACTACAAGCCCTGGATTGCGGCTGGGCTTGCCGTCCTGATCGTCCTGCTTCTTTTTACATGAGGATACCGTATACCAGAGCAGGACCGGCATCACAGGACTACCTGGTGAATTCAGTACAGCAGGGAATCTGAAAATCAATATACACATTTTACCTTATTCCAGGATATTACCTTTTCCGATAATATGAGCCACTCAGGTTAAAGTTCAAATTCCGATATTCAGCAGGGAAACAGCCAGTAATTTTTACTATGTACCACATTCATTGACATGGAAAGTCATTCTATTGAATCTCACCCGCAAGGATATCCTGAAACTGGACCGCCGTAAATTTCTGAAGCTGATCGGTGCGGCAGGAACGAGCGTGGCCATTGGCTGTTCATCGCAGGATGAAGACTGGCCCCGCAAGCTCTTTCCCTATCTCGATCCGCCGGGTGATGTCATACCGGGACGACCGACTTTCTACGCCACCACCTGCAGGGAATGTCCGGCCGGGTGCGGTCTTCTGGCACGAAACCGTGATGGACGGATCATCAAGGTCGAGGGAAATCCGCCCCAGCCAATCAGCCGGGGAACCCTCTGCCCCCGGGGTCAGGCATCTCTCAATGGACTGTACAACCCCGACCGGTACCGGAATCCCATGATGCGGGTTCCCAGTACCGGCGGACTGCAGCCGGCGGATACCTATCTGAACCTGTCTCCGGAGGACGCTATCCGACGGTTTACGGACCGTCTGTCTCAACTGGGCAGCAACGGAAAAGAGCCGAATATCGTCATCATGACCGATCTGGTCACCGGCTCCTTCAAATCCCTGATCGATGATTGGCTCTCCGCGTTCGGCGGCGGGGAGCATATCATGTTCGAGCCTTTCGGCTATGAACCGCTCCGGACCGCCAACCGGATCGTCTTCGGGCAGGATATGATTCCGACCTACCGGATCGACGAGGCAGACTTTCTCCTCTCTTTCGATGCGGGATTTCTGGACACCTGGATTTCCAATGTCGAGTACGCCCACCGGTTCGCGAAATTTCATGAACCCCGGAAGAATGACAAAAACTTTTTCGTCTATGTCGGCCCCCGCCAGTC
>JBEPXL010000542.1:2431-3195 GCA_041641935.1 Desulfobacteraceae bacterium
AGTCCATGACCGCCACCAACGCGGACCATGACATCCGGGTGGCGCCGGGAGATGAATATCTGGTCGCACTGGGGATTCTCCGGCTTCTTCTGGACAAACACGCCCGCAGGCTCCAGTTGAGTGAAGACCGGAAGGCGGCCATCGAACAGGCACTGGGATCCCGGTCGGTGGATTATATCGTTCAGAAAACCGGTGTTAAAAAAGAAGACCTGGAAAAAATCGCCCGCCGTTTTGCCGAGGCCGAAAAGCCCCTTGCCCTTGCCGACGGTTCATCCGGGGCGCTGCCGCACGGAACCGAAACCGCGGTTGCCGCCAGTCTGCTCTGTTCCGTCAAGACCAGTTCCCTGTCCCTGATCGATTTTTCGGCGGCCCATGCCCTTTCCGAAGCGACTACGGCCCGACGCATACGGCAACTGACCGAACGGATGGGGCGGAACGAAATCGATGCACTCATCGTACACAACGCCAACCCGGTCTATGCCCTGCCCCCGGCGTCAAAGTTCCAGGAACATCTGTCCCGGGTTCCATTCATCGCAAGCCTCTCCAGCTATCCGGATGAGACGAGCCAGTTTGCGCACCTGATTCTTCCGTCCCATACACCGCTGGAATCATGGGGGGATTATCATCCGAAACGGAATATTGCCGCCATCATGCAGCCGACCATGGGCAATCTCTTTGCCACACATCATCCCGGGGATACGCTTCTGGCGGCGGGGAAGGCACTCAAGGGGAACGACTCCTTCCCCTGGGAGAATTTCTATGAA
>JBEPXL010000543.1:0-3192 GCA_041641935.1 Desulfobacteraceae bacterium
CTTCAAGGGACGGCATCCGGATTTCAAGAAAAACGATATTGAAAGCCGGATGAAGGCCAATGTCTCCATCTTCAACCGGGAAGTGAAACGCCCCCCGGCGGCACGGGATCTGCAGTCGATTCCATCCCATTACCGGACCTGGTTTCACGATCTGTTCGAGAAAGGCAAGCGAAGCCTGCCGCCGTCCGCACCGGGTGCGATGGTGGCGGTTCCGGCGGGACATTTGGGGACTGTATCTTCGGAACAGTTTGATATTCAGCAGATCGCGGTGTTTGCCGAACCGGTTCAGTGGCATGATTTTCAACTCGGAAAACGGCTGATCCGCACCGATACGGCGATTCATGTGGCGGGGCGGGCATATCCGGCGGGTCCGTATACGGCGGTGATTCTGACACCGAAGCGGGTTGCACCGGTATTTGCCGGCATCATTGACGGCGTGCTGGCATTGAAAGCACCGGATGATCCTCTGCTGCCGTTTCCGGCCATCGAAGCAGAGACGCTGCTGGTGGCGGAGAATACCCTCTTTGTCCGCCACGGGGGCCGGTTGACGGAGCTGGCCTTTGACGATACAGGAAAGCGCATTCTGCCGTCAGTCCGGACGGTCTGGAACATTATGCCCCATTCCAGTCAGGTGTTTGACGGCGTGATTTATCAGAACGTCCTGGGTAAACCGTTTCTGGTGATGCCGAGGCCGGGGATGTGTACCATCAGGGCGATTCCGGAACTGGAAGACTACCGGATCGTCGATGGCCGCCGGGACGGCGGTGTCTGTGTGCTCACCGGGCATAACGGGCAACGCTATGACCGGATCACCATCCGGTTTGATAAGAAATATGACGGGTATGACTGTCGGGTGACAGAGGATATTGATCCGGTTTCGATCAATTTTGTGACACTGGACAAGGGGATTGTTGTGCTGAAGACCGGCGATGGAACGATTGAGATTTTTTCAGTGCAGCCCGGGCGGTCGGATGTGCGGGTCGTCAATGCGCCGGATGGGACTGGTGATGCAAGGCTTTGCCGGGAGGGGAATACGGTGATGTTTTTTCGGGGGAAGAGTCTTTACCGGATGCGGATGGGCAGCCGTTGAGGTTTGGAGTTCCGCCTTCAGGCGGTATTTTCCGGCTATCTTCACTGCCTGCTGTATTATCCGCCTGAAGGCGGAACTCCAAACCTTGATTTCTTTCACTGGCACTGCGGCGCATCCCCTTCCGCCAGCGCCTGTCTGTAAACCGGTTCGTACTCTTCCACCTTTTCCGAAAGCCTCTCGATCCGGGATTCATGGGACGGATGGGTGGAGAGAAACTCGACCGGCTGCCGCTCATTCACCTTTGCCATATTCTGCCAGAGCCGGACGCTTTCCGCTGGATCAAAACCCGAACGGGCCATCAGTTCCAGTCCGATCAGATCGGCTTCCCGTTCATGGATACGGCTGAACGGCAGCAGCACACCAACCTCCGAGCCCAGTCCCAGCGTCCGCAGCAGTAACTCATGCTGCCAGGAACCCTGCTCATCGGTGAACAGATTCACCAGAAAAAAGACCACCTTTACCCCCAGTTGCTGGGTAAGCCGCTCATTGGCATGATCCGCCAGCACATGACCGATTTCATGGCCGATCACCGCGGCAAGCTGATCCGGTCCGCGGGCGACTTTGAGCAGGCCGGTATTGACGCCGATATTCCCGCCCGGCAGCGCAAAGGCATTGGGCTGGGGATTCCGGAAGACCGTCAGTTCCCAGTTCGGCTGTTCTCCCGGCAGGCGCTGAATCAGAGAACGCGCAACACATCGGACATAGGCGTTGATCCGTGGATCGTCTTCAATGGGCATGGTCGCCTTCATCTCTTCAAAAGCATTCTCCCCCATATCGGTCAGACTGTCATCCGGAATCAGGGTCACCTGATTCCGACCGGTGGGAGATTCACTGCATGCGATCAGGACCACCACGGTCAGAAAAACGAGAAGGAATTTCTTCAGGCGTTTGTGACGGTTGCGCATTATTTCACCTTCCGCTGCTGATCTCAATACAGTCAGTATCAGCGGCTGTTATCTGCTCCCAGGAAAATCATGTAGAATGGCAGACAGTTGGGGTAACGGTATTCTTCCCGGTGACTGATCATATTATGGTTTCGGAATGATGTCCCGTCAAGCGAAAGAGAAATGCCGCTGATGAATGGCCGTCGTTATTCCGGAATTTGAACGGAAGAAATTACACAGCCGCAGCAGGACTGATCCGGCAAAAAATCCCCCGCAGATTCGGTGTCCCAAACGCCTTCCCCAGCGTTTCAGTACCGGTCAGGATATTGAAATTGGCACTCTCCCAGTCGGGCTGATCCGGCTTTTCTTCATCAGGAAACCACCATCCATACGCGGCGAGGACGACACCGGGACGGATATCCGGGGTCACGCTTGCGATCTGGGTAATGCCGGTTCGACCACTGGCAGGTGTTTCAATGCGGATGGCGTCACCATCGCTGATGCCGTACTGTTCCGCTGTCTCCGGATGAATCCGGGCGAAAGGCACGGGACTTTTCTGCCGGAGCCGGTCAAGCCACCGGTACGAAGAATGGAGATAATACGGATCCTTGGCACTGGTCAGCAGCAGCGGATAATCCACCTCCGCAACCGCCCCGGAATCCCCATACCGGGGCAGCGGCGGCAGGTCCATCTTCTCCGCCTGACTGAGCCGGAGTTCCACCTTTCCGGTGGGTGTCCGGAAGCCTTTTTCCCTGTACTTCCGAAACCGCTCCGGCCCTTTGAGATATCCTTTCTCCACAAATTCATCCCACCCGACTCCGGACGGCGCCAGAACGGCGGTTAGGAAATCCTGATACCGGTCGAACCAGTCCGACGGTGATGTCAGCCGTTTTCCCAGTTCGTTG
This sequence comes from Desulfobacteraceae bacterium, assembly GCA_041641935.1. Classification (GTDB taxonomy): domain Bacteria; phylum Desulfobacterota; class Desulfobacteria; order Desulfobacterales; family Desulfococcaceae; genus JBEPXL01. The sequence goes on from JBEPXL010000543.1 coordinate 2,880, forward strand.
AGGATCTCCATATCCGGCCTGCAGTCGGGAAGCGGTTCCACGATTTTGGGACGCGCCAGAATGATGCCGTGCCCGATTCCGTAATGGCCGATATCATCGAACTCGAAACCGGTCGCAGCCGGGAGGATTACATCGGCCAGCGCGGCGGTTGGTGTCATGACCAGTTCCGATACCGCCAGAAAATCGAGCTTTGTCAGCGACTCACAGGTCTGGCGGCTGTCTGCGTAGCTCAGCATGGGATTGGCGCACTGGATGTATGCCGCACGGACGGGATATGGATCATCATGAAGAACTGCACGGCGGAAGTAAGCCG
>JBEPXL010000544.1:0-3189 GCA_041641935.1 Desulfobacteraceae bacterium
GTATCCTCCCGCTGTTCTTTCAGGGCGGCGATATTTTCCCGGATCTGCTGTCGGGGGTCGGCGGCCTGCATTGTTCTGTCTGCGGCCGACTTTTCCTGGAGTACGGTCTTGTAGCGCTGATAGGTCTCCAGCACCTCCCCCAGTTCGTTATATTCCCGGACCATTTCCGGAAAGTCCGGATCACCGGGGGCGGCGGGTGTTTCACTCAGTTCCCGTTCCAGTGTCTGGAACCGGGTTTCCGCCTCATCGAGTTTCCGGTACAGCTGCGCAATCCGGTTCTGATATTCCCTGGCCCGTGCCGACGGGCTCAGATCCTCCTCGACCACGCCGCCGCGCTGCAGGCGGATCTTGTCGAGGATCTCCTGCATGGGCACGACGGTATCCCCGATGGAGAGGCGCTCATCGGGTTTGACGATCATGTCGATGCTCTCATCCAGCCCGAATTCCGCCTTCCGTTCTTCCATCAGCGCCTGAAGCGCCGGATTCTTTTCATCGAACCGGATGACAGGCCGCGGGCCCGGTTCGGGAACCGTGATTCCCGATTCCGGTGCGGATTGGGCCGGCGCGCTCGTCTCTGCGGGGGGCGGCGGGGTATAGGATTTTGGCACATCCGGCGGCAGTACCTCCGGAGTCGGCGCAAAATAAGGACGGAACCACCACCAGCCCAGCAGGCCGATCAGAACCAGGGCGGTCAGGATGATGCCTTTGTAAAGGCTGTTGGAACGTGTATGTCGTTGATACATTTGCTGTCATTCCCTTCAGGACGGACGCCCTTCCTGCTGCGCCGGTGGTCAGGGATTGCAGATAATTTCGCTTTCTCGGGGCAGCATGGCGTCGTCGGCCTCGATCCGGATGCTGATTTCCCGTCGGAGTTCCAGATCAAGGATTTCTTTTCGTTTTTTGTTCAGGAGATAGTCCGCGACTTCTACCGGCACAATCCCCTTTACGCTGGACACATCGTTTTTCAGCGTTTCCAGCTGAAGTCGTCTCAGAAAACTGAGGCCCAGGGTTTCGGTGTTGGGCAGCAGTCCTTTTCCGAGGCAGTACTGACAGGGCTGGAAGTGACCGTATTCGATGGAGGGACGGATCCGCTGGCGGGACATTTCCAGAAGACCGAAGGCGGAAATCCGTCCCACCTTGGTTTTGGCCTTGTCCGCCTTGACGAAATTTTTCAGGGTCCGCTCGACTTCCAGTTTGTGCTTCCGGTCTTTCATGTCGATAAAATCGATGACGATCAGGCCGCCCAGATCCCGGAGCCGGAGCTGCCGGGCAATCTCCTCGGCGGCTTCGATGTTGGTGGAAAAGGCGGTCTGCTCCACATTTTTCTTGTGGCTTCCCTTGCCGGAATTGACATCGATGGCGACCAGTGCCTCGGTCTGGTCGATCACAACGGAGCCCCCCGACTTGAGTTCGACCCGGTTTTCATAGACCGAGGCGATCTGCGCTTCCAGTTCATACTTGCTGAAAATCGGTTTGGCCCCTTTGTGAAGTTTGACGATGCGGGTATGCTTGGGAGAGATGATGCTGATGAAATCCTTGATTTCGTGATAGATCGTTTCGTCATCGATCAGAATCTCCTTGACATCCGGGGTAAAGTAGTCCCGGATGGAACGGAGGGCCAGATTCCGTTCCTTGTAGAGAAGCGCCGGAGCGCTTTCCTCCACCCCTTTCTGGTTGATGTTTTTCCAGAGGCGGAGCAGATACCGCAGATCCTTGGCCAGCAGTGTCTTGGTACAGCGGGAACCGGCGGTCCGCACGATCAGACCGAATCCGTCCGGAACCTTGACCTTGCCGATCAGTTCCTTGAGCCGGCTCCGTTCCTCTTCATCCTCGATTTTCCGGGAGATTCCCCGGTTGGTCGTACCGGGCATCAGCACCACAAACCGGCCGGGCAGGGAAATGTAGGTGGTCAGCATGGCTCCTTTTTTCATGATCGGATCCTTGACCACCTGCACCAGGAGTTCCTGCCCGCGTTTGACGATGTTCTTGATGGAGTGGTCACCGGAGAAATTGTCGAGAAAATAGTCCGGGTGAATTTCGCTTTTCTGCAGGAATCCGTGGCGTTCGGCACCGTAGTCGACGAAAACGCATTGAAGGCCGGGTTCGATCCGGGTGATGATTCCTTTGTAGATGTTGCCGTGGGTGATCTCTTTTGCAGCGCTTTCAATATGAAATTCTTCGAGTTTAGAGTCGGTCACTTTCGCGATTCTGCTCTCTTCAGGGTCTGCGGAATTGATCAGGATTTTGCTGCTCATAAGCTCACAATCTGTTCATCATGTTTCATGAAGTTAGGTGATAAAGGTATAAACCACAATATCTGAATATGCAATTGTACGGTTCAAGTCAAATCCTTTCTCTTTTTTATTATACTTGAACATTGACATTTTGCAAATCATTTGAAAATTTTATCTGTTTGCCGTTCCCGCTCCGGGAAGATATGCCGAACCGATTTGCCAGGACTTTGGGCCATGCACCTGACCGTTTCCAATCAGATGATTCTCTCAGACGTACCGGACTGGCTCCGGGAAGAAATCGACCGGACCTTTCGCGTGGTCAACCCCCGGTGGAAGGAAAACGAACGTCTGGGGCGCTGGAACCGGAATATCAAAAAGTACCTCTCCTTCTACGAGAAGCGGCCTTCCGGAGAAATCCTGCTCCCGCGGGGCTATACCCGTCGTCTGATTGAGATCTGCCGGAACCGCGGTCTGGAACCCCGGTGGACCGACCGCCGTCACCAGCTTCCGGAAACGGGGTTCACCTTTTCCGGAACGCTCAAGCCGTTTCAGCAGAAAGCCGTCGACGCCATGCGGCGGCGCACCTTCGGAACCCTGGTCGCCCCGACCGGGTCCGGAAAGACAGTGATCGGACTGCACATGATCGCCCTGCGCCGGCAGCCGGCCCTGGTGGTGGTGCATACCCGGGATCTGGCCGATCAGTGGACCGGGCGGATCGAAGAATTTCTCGGCATCCCCGCTGAAGCGGTGGGACGGATCGGGGGCGGAGAAAAACGGGTCGGGGAACAGATCACCGTGGCCCTGATCCAGTCGCTGTACAAGTGCGCGAATGAAGTCGCCCCCCGGATCGGCCACCTGATTGTGGACGAATGCCACCGGACTCCGAGCCGGACCTTCACCGAAGCGGTCTCGGCCTTTGACGCGCAGTATATGCTGGGACTGACCGCAACCCCCC
>JBEPXL010000545.1:0-3188 GCA_041641935.1 Desulfobacteraceae bacterium
CTGGACCAGCTGGAACATGCCATCATCTCCGCCAATATTTTCAGCAAGCCCAACGCCAATTTCGCCAGTTATGACGGGGTTGTTGTGGTCCGGGGCGGAGGGCAGGAAATCGAGATCCCCCTGACGGAATCTCAGCCCGGCAGCTGGTGTATTATCGCCCGCGTAGACAACAGCAGCGGCAAACCGCAGATGATCAATGTGAATCAGACCCGGACGGACAAGCCCGAACTGGAAGAGTTTATCTGAATCCGGGAGGCCAGTTCGATGCTGTCAGATATCGAAACCCTGCGATTCAGCTATGAAATCCACCTGCTCAAGGCCATCGGTGCGCGGATCGGCTATGTTCCCCTGCGCGACTTCACGGAGTCGAAACAGTTGCTGGACGCCCGCCGGTGGGATCTGATGGGGGATGCGGTCTGTATTACAAAGGATCTTCTGCCGGAGATCCACGGGGTGTACCAGTCCTGCCTTGATCTGATCGGCGGAGGACTCACTGGCGATCTGTTTGTGCAGCAGAGCAGTGTCTACAACGCCGGTGTATTCGCCCATGACCGGAAGTTCGATATTCTGGTTCACTCCGCCCTTCTGAATGATTTCTCTCATGATGAACTCCGTTTCGTCTTCGGCCATGAACTGGGGCATGTTCTTTTTCAGCACACCCACCTGCCGGTTCATGATATCCTGATGAACAGCAAGGATCTGGACCAGGAATCGGCATGTCTGCTCCTTCGCTGGTCCCGGGCGTCAGAGGTGTCGGCCGACCGGCTGGGAATGCTCTGCTGCGGCCAGCTCGGGGCGGCCGCTACGGCGCTGTTCCGGACGGCAAGCGGCCTTGCCAGTATTGATGAAAACCGGGTACTCCGGGCCTTCCGGTGCCAGTATGATGAACTGTCGTCCTGCATGAAAACCGCGGAAGATGCTCCTTTCTGGATCAGAACCCATCCCATGCTCCCCATCCGGTTCAAGGCACTGGAACTGGCGGCACTCGATATTATTGCACTGGGGCGGGGAACGGGAGGATTCAGCGTCAAGGGCTTTCAGGCTGTTGACCAGCAGATTTCCCTGCTGATGGAGACCCTCGACTTCCGTCCCGCTCCCCGGTAACCGCGGATCAGTCTTTCTGACCGGCCACCCACTTGAGTCCCCAGCCGTAGTTCAGATCACAGTCCCGATGGTCCTGGTGAAATGAAACCTTTTTGGTCACATTGATGGACTGCCCCTGGATATCCAGCAGGGCAATGGCGCAGAAGACCCGCTGATCCATGTGCGAGCCCATCGGCACTTCCAGCACCGGCTGACCCGGCACCCGGATGGTGACGATGGCATCGGTACTGGCCCAGTTGGGAACCCCTTCATAGATATAGGTGAAAATCAGCACCCGCTTCAGCTGATCAATATGCGCCAGATTGATTTTCATGTTTTCCCCCTCTGACCAGGCGCCGCTCCGGTCATCTCCCATATGCTGAATATAGGGTATCTGGTTCAGACTCCCGAAACTGTTCCCCAGGGGTTGAATGGCGCCTTTCAATCCGTTCTGCAGATCAAACAGGCAGCCCAGATCCAGGTCGATACCGCCGCCGCTGCCGCCGCCGCCCATGATTTTGGAAAGAAGACCGGATGATTTTTTCCCCTGGGGATTCTGATTCCAGTTGAGGTTGATGAGGAGGTCTCCGCTGGCGGACTTTGGTTTGATGGCAAAGCTGTCGCCTTTGGCCTTGAGGGTCACCTTGGAGGATAGTTTAAGCCGGTCTGCCCCCGGTATCCGGGACCGGAATGCATCCAGGCTCAATACTTCGCTGGCGTTGAATATCTCATTGGCAATGAAGCCCGGCGCAAACCGGCAGAGGACCGCCACCGGACCCGGCTCTCCGGAATCGAGAGAAAAGGTATGGGTTTCTCCCTTGTCGGTCATGACACGGACGCTGGCGTCGTAGTTCGCAAACACATTCCCGGCGCCGGATGAGGCGTCCGAAAAATTGATGGCGCAGATGTAGATCTCTTCAAATTCATCCAGCTTGCCGATCTGAAGGTCTTCCCGGTTATCGCCTCCGCTGCCGCCGACGCCCGCATCCCCCGACAGCTGCATGAAGGGAAACTGGTTCAGATCACCGAAGGATCCGCCTGCATAGTTTTCCGAGTAGATTCCGCCGACCCGGCCGTCTTTGGTTTTATAGAACGCCATCAGGTCCAGATCCACCGCCGAGGTCCAGATCAGGGATACATCGATTCGCTTAAAAGAACCGATATCCACCTTTGCACCCTTCTGTTTCAATTCCATGAGACACGCCTCCCTGTCCTATTAGATTTACTGCACAACGGCTTCTGCAGACATCCGGAAAATAATCTGACCCCGCATTCGCACTGCCGTAACGGGCGCAGACCCATGAGGGATACGCCTTTCTTCCCGGTAACGTTGCAACAGATGGATTCCCTTAGCCTTTGGATAGCAAATATTTCACAGAAGCCTATTTAAAACTTGTGTAGAAGTTGAAATAACGGTACATTGAAAAGGATGGGTAATTTGCCTGGGGCCGGATTGGTACACCTGCATCTGTCCGCCATCTTGAGAGAAACATCAGACCAGCCATCTTCCTACAAATCAGGTGACTTTCTTCCTGTCAAGTGAAAAGAAACCAGGTACATGCCCACCCGGACCGGCTTGAGATTTTCCGGTCAGTATGCTATAAAATCCAGCACATATCAATGGAATATGTCGAATCCGCCAGGGAGATGAGGGTATTATGACAGAATTTGTTTGGAAGGGAAAAAACAAGCGGGGGGTTTCCCAGAAGGGAATCATCGAGGCAGGCAACCTGGACATTGCCCGGAATCAGCTGATGAAACGGGGCATAGCGTCGCCCAAGGTCAAGGAAAAACCCAAGGATATTCTGGAAAGCATTCCCATGTTCCAGCCGAAGGTGACCAGCAAGGACGTGATCATTTTCTGCCGCCAGTTTTCCACCATGATCGATGCCGGGCTGCCCATTATCCAGTGCCTGGAACTGCTGGCAAGCCAGTCGGAGAACCCGACATTCAAGAAAAAGATCAAGACGATCAAGGAAGATGTGGAAGGCGGCATGACACTGGCCGATGCCATGAAGAAACATCCCGGTGAATTTGATGATCTTTTCACCAACATGATCGCAGCCGGGGAAGCCGGCGGTATCCTGGATACCATTCTCCGGCGG
>JBEPXL010000546.1:0-3186 GCA_041641935.1 Desulfobacteraceae bacterium
CGAGGTGGCGAAAGCAGCACCGCCCCCGGAACCCGAAGCCGAACCAGTTCCCGAGCCAGCTGCGCCTGCCAAACCGGCAGCACCGGAACGCAATATTCCCACCGGAGAACTTCTGAAAAAACGCTTTGAACAGTGGAAACCGGCTTCTTCCTACAAGCCGCCGCTGGATGAGGCCTATCAGCAGGGATTTGCCGCCCCCTCGTTTGCCGCCGATGACCGGACCCGGGAAGTGCTGAAACGGAAGTTCGACTTCGATTTTGAAGAACTGGGCCGGAAAGCTGCGGAAGAACGGTCAGCCGCCGAGAAAAAAGCGGCAGAAGAAAAGGCTGCACAGGAAAAAGCGTCAGCTGAGAAAAAAGCCGCCGAAGAAAAGGCCGCTGCGGAAAAAAAGGCAGCCGAAGAGCGTGCGGCGGCAGAGAAAAAAGCGGCTGCCGAAAAGAAACTCGAACCCGAACCAAAGGAACTGGACCCGATGGAAAGAACCGTTCGTTATCTTGGTGCAGGTCTGGCACTCGTCTTTGCGTTAATCATCGTCGCCAGTTACGCCAACTCGACCAAATATTATCTGGTATCTGCGGGAGAAGGAACACAGATATGGAAAGGCCGGTTCTCTCCGCTGGGCCAGAAACTGGTTGCGGACATGCCGGATATGGAAACCCCGGAACCGGTTGCGGATGAATACAGCAAGAAAGAAGTCATGCCCATCGCGTTCGATTACTATGCGGGGAAAGCGGAAGAGACAATGACCGGCATGGAATATCCGGATATGGAAAAGGCCAGGACCTACCTCCAGAAAGCAAAGCCTTTCGCCGTTACGGATGATCTGAAAATTTCCCTGGATTCGCGACTGACCCAGGTCAATCTGATGATCTACCTGGTCAAGGCCGATGTTGCCGCAAGCAGGGGAACCCTGTCGGGTCTCGAAGACGCCAGGGATCAGCTCCAGGAAGCCGCCCTGTTGAACCTCAACAGTGAACAGAGCCGCTATGTGGAGCAGAAGATCAGCATGGTCAACAACCTGATCGAAACGGCTGCCGATGAGAAGTCGCAGGCAATCGAGACAGAAGATGTTGAAATTATCGAATCGATCAGACCGCAGGTTCCGGAAACCACGGCAGAACATGCAGGAGAAGCGCCGGTGGAAACCGGAACCCATGGGGAAGAGACCACCCCCGTGGATGAAGTGGAGCTTCCCCATCATGACTGATGCTGTTTAGGAAACACTTCCATCCATAACCACACAGGAAAGCGGATTCCGGTGCTCAGAAATGAGCATGGAATCCGCTTTTTTTATTAACCGGCAGAACCGGAAAGATTTGATTCTGCTGAACATGACGGAAGGGGGATACGATGAATGATCTGGTACTGTTCGATCGGAAGGATGCGGTGGGGCGGCTGACGCTCAACCGGCCGAAGGCGCGCAATGCTCTGTCACTGGAAATGATGGCAGCCCTTCAGGAATGGCTGACCACCATTGCGGCCGATGAAGAGATCCGGGTTCTGGTGATCCGGGGAAATGGTCCCGGCTTCAGTGCCGGGCATGACCTGAAAGAAGTTGCCGATGGTGAAGGGGATATGCATCATTACCGGAATATTTTTTCCCGATGCTCCGAAATGATGCAGCAGATTCATCGACTGCCCCAGCCGGTCATCGCACAGGTGCACGGAATCGCCACAGCGGCCGGATGTCAACTGGTTGCGGCCTGTGATCTTGCCATCGCCGAAACCGGTGCAACGTTTTCAACACCGGGAATCCGGATCGGTCTCTTCTGCTCCACACCGATGGTTCCCCTCACCCGGGTCATCGGCAGACGGCGTGCCATTGAAATGCTGTTGACGGGGCGGTATATCTCTGCGGAAGAGGCGGCAGCATACGGACTGGTGAACCGGGTGGTGGAACCGGAGCGGCTGACGGAAGAAGCAGAGAACTGGGCGCATGAAATTGCGCAGCACAGCCGCTTTACGCTGGCATTCGGCAAGGAGGCCTTTTACGGCCAGGTCGATATGGATGAATCTTCCGCCTACGACTATGCCAAGGAGGCGATCGTTCTCAACTGCATGGCCGGGGATGCAAGGGAAGGCATCCGGGCTTTTGTTGAAAAGCGGAAACCGGTGTGGCAGAACCGGTAGGACATGAAAAAAGGGAGCGGCTTCATAATGCCGGCTCCCTTTTTTAAAGTGCCATCGGGGGGGAAGAAATAAAAACAAGAACGGATTACCGTTTGGAAAACTGAAACCGTGCCCGTGCACCTTTCTGACCGTATTTTTTCCGCTCTTTGGCTCTCGGATCACGTTTGACGAAGCCGGCCTTTTTCAGTGCCGGCCGCAGGTCGGGATCCATTTCGATGAGGGCGCGGGTGATGCCGTGCCGGATGGCACCGACCTGACCGGACATGCCGCCGCCGTTGACCTTGATATTGATGTCAAAGGAACCGGTGTTATTGGTCAGTGTCAGCGGCTGCATCATGATCAGCCGGGCGGATTCAACGGGGATGTAATCTTCCAGTGTGCGCCCGTTGATCTGAATATCGCCGTTTCCGGGTTTGATCCATGTCCGGGCCACTGCCCGCTTGCGTCTTCCTGTCGCGTAGTATGCGTTTTCCATTTCCCTGCTTTCCTCTGATAACAGATGAATTCGTTACTTCTGCAGATTCAGAACTTCAGGCTGCTGGGCTGCATGCGGATGCTGATCACCGGCATAGACCTTCAGCTTCTTGAAAATTCTTTTCCCCAGTCGGTTTTTGGGCAGCATGCCTCTGACGGCGAACCGGACAATATCTTCCGGTTTTTTGGTTAACATCTCTCTGGCGGTTGTCGTGGTCAGGCCGCCGATGTAGCCGCTGTGCCGGTAGTACTTCTTCTGATCCCATTTCCGGCCGGTCAGTGCCACCTTGTCCGCGTTGATGACGATGACGCTGTCGCCCATATCCACGTGGGGCGTGAACATCGGATTGTACTTCCCCCGGAGTCGTGCGGCCACGATGGTCGCGAGCCGGCCCAGCACCATGTCTGTGGCATCGACCACATACCACTTGTCCTGATTGTCTGACTGCTTTGCGCTGTATGTATACTTTTTCACTGCTCTCACTCTCCTGGCTCTCAAGTAATAAGAAATGATCTTTCTAAACAAAAAACACGCTCATGTCAAGAAAAAAAAACATTCCGGGCCATGCGGATGTCCGGAAT
>JBEPXL010000547.1:0-3185 GCA_041641935.1 Desulfobacteraceae bacterium
TGGGACAGGTGAAGTGCAACCTCAAGCGCAGCCGGGATCTGGAGTACCAGGGCCATATGTCCCACGACGAATACCGTGCCTTTTCCGCAGCACTTCAGTTTATCTGGAACGTCCGGAGCGGCCTCCATATTCTGACCGGACGCAAGTATGACCAGCTTCATTTTGAATACCAGAGCAAAATCGCCGAAATGTTCCATTACACCGGCGACCGCAATGAAGCCGTCGAGCAGTTTCTGGGCGAGCTCCACGGCCATCAGGAACTGATCAAGCAGCACCACCAGATGTTTCTCTATGAAATGGGCAAGACCCGGAAGTGGTACCAGATCAAGAAAAAGACGCCCATCCAGAGCGGCGTGAAGGGGCTCACGGTCAAAAAGGATATGCTCACCTTTACCTCCTCGGAACATATTCTGGAGAATCCCGAACTGCTGATCCGGATCTATGAAGAGAGCGCCGCCCTGGAAATTCCGCTGCAGACCGAGGCCCGGCGGCTCATCCGGGAGTTTTCCTATCTGGTGGATGATTCCTTCCGCGCCGCCCCTTCCATTGTGAAGAGCTTTGAACGGATTCTGGTGCTCCGTGCCCCGGACGCCTTCAATGTCCTCAATGAAATGCTCAACACCGGGTTTCTGGTCAGCATGATTCCGGAACTTGCGGGGGTGGTCAACCGGATCGAATTCGATACCTACCATGTCTACCCTGTGGACCGGCATCTCCTGCGCACGGTACGGACCGTGAAACGGTTCGGAACTCCCAAAGACCCGACCCGGACGCCGCTGTGCAGCCAGCTCTATGACGACATCGAAAAGAAGCACCTTCTGCTGCTGGCCGCCCTGCTTCACGATGCCGGAAAAGGAGTACCCGGACAGGATCATACCGAAGCCGGGGAAAAGGTTGCCTGCAGGGTGCTGACGCGCATGGGATATGATGCGGAAGAGATCGAACTGGTGACGTTTCTGGTCCGGGAACACCTGTTTCTCTTTGAAAACGCGACCCGGCGGGATATCGAAGACGGTGAGACCATTGCCTTCTGTCTCCGGCGTATCCGGACAACGGAACGGCTCAAAATGATGTATCTGCTTTCCGTCGCCGATCTGGCCGCCACCGGTCCCAAGGCGTGGAGCGACTGGACGGCCACCCTTCTGCGGGAACTCTTTCTGAAGGTTCTCCGGAAGATCGAAAAACAGGAGCCCGAGCGGGAAAACAGGGTCCACCTGACCCGGCGGAAACTGAACGAGATCCTGGAAGATGAGGATATTCCGCTGTCACGGGAGGAACTGGAAACGCTTCTGAACATGATGTCCCCCCGGTATCTTCTCTACACCCCGGTCCGGGATATCCGTGCCCATATCCGGCTCTACATCCGCCTCGAAACCAGAGAAGAACCCTTTGCCTGGGAGATTACCCCCTCCGCCGAATCCGATACCCGGACCGTAACGGTCTGCGAAAAAAACCTCCCCGGAGCCTTTTCAAAAATCGCCGGGGTCTTCGCCCTGAACCGGATCAATATCCTCAATGCCCAGGTGCATACCTGGCGGAACCACACCGCCCTCAGCATCATTGAAGTGGATCCGCCGCCCGATCCGCTCTTCGAGGAGGAGCGATGGACCCGGGCGGAACGGGAACTCCGGTCGGCGCTGAAGGGGAAACTGGATCTCCGGCATGCCGTTTCCGAACACATGGCCGAATACGGACCGGCGGAGGGATTCGGACGCAGAAGCCCCCACCGGATCAACATCGACAATGAAACATCGAGTTTTGCCACGATCATCGAAGTCTTTACGCGGGATTTTCCGGGTCTTCTCTTCAAACTGACCGATGCCCTCTTCCGGTGCCACCTCGATATCTGCAGCGCCCAGATCGCCACCACCGTAGACCAGGTCGTCGATGTTTTCTATGTCAAGAACTTTGACGGGCTGAAGGTGGAGGAAGCCGATCAGGTCGAACGAATCCGGGCGACCCTTGCCTCTGTGCTGCCGGAAATCACTGAACCGGAGAACGGGTACAGCGATACGGAACAGAAGGTTGCGCGGCAGAAAGCATGACCTGAGTTGACCGCAATCCCCCAGACGGCCTTCACCGGAAACGACTGCCCTTTCCGGAATACCACCAACGCACCCGGTCGGGACGGCCCCATGACACCTTGCCGGTCATGGGCCGGAACGGCGGAAAGCTGGAAGCGCCGGCGCAGCGCGCGGGAACCGAGGCGGCGCTGAGACAGGCGATCGCAGGCAGCTGCTGCATCTGTGAAGAATGATGTTGTTTTGTCTGGACAAGATACAATGCGATCAGAAACTCAATCAGAAACGGGAGGTAAAATGAAGCGCGGACGTTGGTTGTCTATACCTCGGACATGGATGGCGGCAGTACCAGTTCTGGCAGGATTACTGTTCTTTCCGTTTTCTCAGGCCTTCGGCGCGGACGTGCTGAATTCCGGTGACACGGCCTGGGTTATTGTGTCAACGGCACTGGTCATGATGATGACCCCGGCCGGTCTGGCCCTCTTTTACGGCGGTATGTCGCGGTATAAAAACCTGCTCAATACCTTTGCCATGACCTTTGTCTCGTACTGCCTGGGCAGTATCATCTGGGTCATGTGGGGCTACACCCTCGCCTTCGGGCCGGATGTGGGCCACTTTATCGGCGGTCCGGACTTTCTTTTTCTCAGCGGAATCGGCGTGGAAAGCCTGTGGGGAACGATTCCCACCCTTATCTTTGTGGTCTTCCAGATGACCTTTGCCTGCATTACCGTGGCGCTGGTGCTGGGGTCCATTGTCGACCGGATGAAATTCTCTTCCTGGGTCGTCTTTATCGTTCTCTGGCTGACGATCGTTTACTGCCCCGTGGCGCACTGGGTATGGGGCGGCGGCTGGATGCACGCCATGGGCGCCCTGGATTTCGCCGGCGGTAACGTGGTCCATATCAACGCCGGTATCGCCGGACTGGTGCTGGCCCTGGTGGTGGGCAAACGGATCGGCTACGGCAAGGATGCCATGTTTCCTTCCAGCATTACCCTTACGGCACTGGGGGCGGCCATGCTCTGGTTCGGCTGGTTCGGGTTCAATGCCGGCAGTCAGCTGGCGGCGGACGGTGTCGCCGCCTCGGCTTTTCTGGTCACCAACACCTCTGCGGCAACGGGCGCAGTTGCATGGATGTTCGCAGAATGGTTTGTCGAGAAAAAACAG
>JBEPXL010000548.1:0-3184 GCA_041641935.1 Desulfobacteraceae bacterium
TGCTTCAGAATACCCGTCAGCCACGTCTTTACCGTGGACTGTCCCTTGAATCGTTTCAGAGAGCGAAGAGCCGCGACAAAGGTTTCCTGCACCACATCTTCGGCGACCTCGGGATTTTTGAGCCGCACCAGGGCAAAACGGTACAGTGTGTCGCCATACCGGTCCACCCATGTGGAAGGATCTTCGGCCATCGATTCATTCTCGTTTTTCATTTCCTTATGCATGCCATGCCTGTGTATTCCTGCCTGATGCGGGTACTGAGCGTGCAGGTGCTTTATCGGTTAAAAATACCAGGTCAGCCAGATATAGAGATGATCGGCGGGAACCGCGGCAATATCACTTTCCGGCAGCGTAAATCCGCCGTATTCCGTATCCGGACCGCCGGTAAATATGGTTGCACCGGCCATCAGTTCCATGTTCTGGGTCATGCTCCAGATGCACCGGGGCTGGAAAACCGCCGAAGGATCGCGGATATTCTGGATGACGGTGAGATAGACGCTGAACAGGGGATGGATCTCCACCATCACCTGTCCGGCCAGGTACAGCCGTCCCAGGGTAAAGAGGGTTCCCCGCTCCAGTGCCCGCATCAGATCGGGATTCCGGACGGCATCGCTGTACGTATCGTCTCCGAGGGTGTTGTAGTAGGCTTCCAGAAAGCCATAGAAGTTCTTCTGCCACCAGACCCATGAGTAGTCGATATTGCCCACCACGGCAAAATAGCCTTTCCGGTTCCGCTCCGACGGGAAACCGGTCCAGGTCATGCCGGTGCGCCATGCCGCCCCGCCCAGATAGCCGACCGCCCCGGCGCCGAAGACGGTATTGCGGTAGTTCCGGGCGGCCATCAGGTCATATTCCGTGGTTCCGGCTATCAGATGGTATTTGCCCGCCAGTGCGGAACTGTCCCATTCGACATCACCTGTTTCCGGATTACGCCGGGGGACATACAGAAGCGCCAGTTCCCCCGTGCTGCCCAGGGAAATCCGGGCGGTTGCCATATCATCACCGACCTTGTAATCCCGGTCCACATCCGTGGGGGCAAAGGGATTGAAAAGATCCATCGGGTTGAACAGCATGCCGGTGCCCCAGGTCAGGGCCTGACGCCCGAGCCGAAGGGTTCCCCGTTCATTGCGGAGGGTCAGGAAAAGACGGTCCAGCCGGTGGTAGAGTACCCATTGCTCTTCCTCATCGATCACTTCCGTGAGATCAAGGAGACGCCGGTTGTCATCAATGGGGCGTGTCCCGGAGAGTTCAAGGCCGCCGTCGAACCGCTCCGGAAGGATTCGCGCCAGTTCCCGCCCCTTCTCCCGTGTATCCCCGCCTGACAGGAAGAGTTCATAATGGGTTTCAAAGATACCCCAGTCGCTGAAAAAGAGACGGTTTTTGAGCCGGAGTTCCCCCGCTCCGTCAATCCATGTCCCGGTTCCCACCCGGTTGTACACCGATTCATCATCCGGCCACGCAAGCATTCCCCGGAGCCGCAGATGACCGCCCCACTCGGGGGACAGGTTGTCATACCAGCTTTTATCCGAAGCAGCGGCACTGCCGGAAACAAGCAGCCAGCCCCCCAGCAGAAACGCCACTGTCCACCGTCCGTACGATCTGCCGGTCATTTCACCTGCTCCAGAACCTCCCGGATGGTACTGGCCAGCACATTCTTCAGCACCGGTTTGGTCATTACCGCATGAACCCCCAGTCCCAGGGCTTTTTCTTCGGTGTCCCGGTCACTGAATCCGCTGCAGAGGACGATCGGCATTTCCGGCCGCAGCTGCAGGACTTCGCCGACCAGCTGCAGGCCGGTCATGCCGGGCATGGCCATGTCCGTCATCAGCAGGTCATACCGCTCGGGTTCCCTGCGAAACATATGCAGTGCTTCCCGGCTGTCCGGCTGCACCGTCACCTGATATCCCAGCCGTTCCAGCATCTGCTGTTCCATCTCCAGAATGGCGACTTCGTCATCGACCAGGAGGATATGCTCATGCCCCCGGGGAATATCGTTCTCTGCATCGGCGAGCTGGTCTTCGTCAGCGATTTCAATCCGGGGCAGGTAAATCCGGAACCGGGTCCCCTCTCCTGTCCGGCTGCGGACGGTGATCTCTCCGCCGCAGCTTTTGACGATGCCGTGTACCAGCGACAGGCCGAGCCCTGTTCCCTTGCTCTTGTCCTTGGTGGTAAAATAGGGCTCGAAGATATGCTCCAGTACATCCGGGGCCATGCCGACACCGGTGTCCTGGACGGTGAGCCGGATATGCGAACCGGGTTCCAGATTCTTCTCGGCGGCCTGTTCCGGGGTCAGTTCGGTTTCACACAGCCGGACATGGAGCGTCCCGCCGGACTCCTGCATGGCGTGGAAGGCATTGGTGCTGAGGTTCATGACAATCTGGTAGATATGGGTGGGGTCCGCCAGAACCGGACCGCACCTGCCGTCGATTTCCTGATGAATGTCGATATTGGCGGGAAGGGAAGCCCGCAGAAACTTGAGAACCTCCTTGATCACCGGCTGGATCCGGATCGGCTTGATATCATGTTCGGTCTGCCGGCTGAAGGTCAGGATCTGCTGGACCAGATTCCGGGCCCGGTAGGCCGCCTTGAGAATCGCCCCCAGATTTTTCCGGAGATAACTGTTTTCCGGCAGGTCATCCCGGGCCATCTCGGCATAGCCGATGATGGGAAAAAGAATGTTGTTGAAATCATGGGCGATGCCGCCTGCCAGCGTGCCGAGGGCTTCCATCTTCTGGGCCTGGCGGAGCTGGTTTTCCAGCCGGTTCCGCAGGGTATTGTCCCGGGCGATGGTCGAGATGCCGACCACCTGTTCATAGCGGTCCTTTACGGGAGAGAAGGTCAGGCTGACCGGAATCATCCGCCCATCCCGGGAAAGATGTGTCATCTCCAGGTGCGCCGTCTGAACCCCCCTGCCGGTGTTTTCCAGTACGCGGCGGATTTCTTCCTGCCGGCCTTCCGGGACGATCAGGGAAACATGACGGTCCAGCGCCTCATCCGCCGGATAGCCGTACATTTTTTCGGCGCCGGCGTTCCAGGTACGGATCACACCATCCAGGGACATGCTGATGATGGCATCATCCGACGAGGCGACAATGGCGGCAAGCTTCCGCACATCCTCCTGGGCCTGCCGCCGTTCGGTAATATCTTCTGCGATGCCGACCGTCCGGTTTTCATCCGGCTGGTC
>JBEPXL010000549.1:0-3179 GCA_041641935.1 Desulfobacteraceae bacterium
GCAGGAAGGACTCGGCTACGCCATCATGGCCGAGATCCCGGCTGTCATCGTCAATGTCATGCGCGGCGGTCCCTCCACCGGGCTTCCGACCGGTCCGAGTCAGGGAGATGTCTACCAGGCCCGGTGGGGCGTTCACGGGGATCACGCCATCATCGCCATGACCGCATCCAACCATCAGGATGTCTTCAAGGTCACGGTGGAAGCATTCAACATGGCCGAAACCTACCGGACGCCGGTCATTCTCCTGCTGGATGAGGTGATCGGTCACATGCGGGAAAAACTGGTGGTGCCGGAACCGGACGACATTCCGGTGGTGGGCCGGCTCCGCACCTCGGTCCGGGCCGGCGTCGATTACCATCCCTACCTTCCCCGTGAAGACGGACGGCTGCCCATGTCCGATTTCGGCGGCAGGCACCGCTACAATGTCACCGGCCTTTACCATGACATGTGGGGCTTTCCGTCCAGCAATCCGGATGTGGTCCACGGACTGATCCGCCATCTGGTGGACAAGATCAAAAATAATGTGGAGACGATCACCCGGTACAAGGAGTATTATCTCGAAGACGCCCGGACGATTCTCATATCCTACGGCTGTTCCGCCCGGTCCGCCCTCCATGTGGTGGAGAACCGGCGGGCCAGGGGGGAACGGATGGGGCTTCTGGAACTCCAGACCCTGTGGCCGTTTCCCTACCAGATGATCGAGGAAAAATGTGCCAACGCCCGGCATATCGTGGTGGTCGAGATGAATATGGGCCAGATCACCCGGTCGGTCAAACAGGCCGTCCATCATCCCGAACGGGTGGTGCTGGCCAACCGGATCGATGGTGTGTTTATTACCCCTACCGATATCAAAAATATCCTGCGACTGATTCAGGGACAGGGAGTCTGACAGAAAAATGGCAATCAAAGACTATATACGGCAGCGGTTTTTTCCGCACATGTGGTGTCCCGGCTGCGGACACGGCATCGTCCTCAACAGTATGCTCCGGGCAGTGGAAGAGCTTGGTCTCAGCAAAAACGAAATCGTCATGGTATCCGGCATCGGCTGTTCCTCCCGGATATCCGGGTATGTGGACTTCCACTCCCTCCATACCCTCCACGGCAGGGCCCTCGCCTTTGCGACCGGTGTCAAGCTGAGCATGCCGGCCCTGAACGTCATCGTGCCCATGGGGGACGGCGATGCCCTGGCCATTGGCGGCAATCACTTCATCCATGCGGCCCGGCGGAACATCGCCATGACCGCAATTGTCATGAACAACCGGATCTACGGCATGACCGGAGGCCAGTATTCCCCCCTTTCCGGCTACGGTACGCAGGCGACCACCGCTCCCTATTCCAATATCGACCATGACTTTGACATTGTCGAACTGGCCACGGCGGCGGGGGCTTCCTTTGTGGCCCGGACCACCACCTATCATGCGCAGCAGATGACCAGAATCCTCAAGGAGGCGATCCTGCATGAGGGGTTTTCCGTGGTGGAAATCCTGAGCCAGTGCCCGACCTATTTCGGAAGAAAAAACAAACTGGGCACAGCCTCGGACATGATGAACTGGTTCAAGGACAATACGACCTCCGTCGGCTCCCGTGCCAAGCAGGAGAACCCGGCGCTCATTGAGCGGGGAATTTTTGTCCAGAAAGATACACCGGAATACTGCAGTGAATACGACAGGATTATCCAGAAGGCGATGAAAGGACAGGCGTAATGGAGCGATGCAGACTGGTTTTTTCCGGTTCCGGGGGGCAGGGGGTGATTACCGCCGCCATTGTACTGGCCGAGGCGGCAGTTCTCCATGAAGGTCTGGTGGCGACCCAGTCGCAGGCATACGGACCCGAGGCACGGGGCGGGGCGACCCGTTCGGATGTGATCATCGCGGATGCAGATATCCGGTATCCGAAAGTGAGACAGCCCAATGTGCTGGTCTGCCTGACCCAGGAAGCCTACAACAAGTTCTTTCCGATTATCCGGCCCGGCGGCCTTCTCATGTCGGACCCCCGGTTTGTGACAGTACAGACCAAGGTGGACGCCCGGCAGATTCAGCTTCCCATGTACGAGAAGGTGATGGAGGAGATCGGCAAACCCATCGTCTTCAACATCTGCATGCTGGGGACCGTGCTGGGGGTGACGGAAGTGGTCCGGCCCGAGTCGATCATGAAGATACTGGAGTCCAGAATCCCGGCCGGTTTTCTGGATCTCAACCGGAAAGCACTGGATCTGGGACTTTCACTGGGGCAGACGGTCCGGGACAGGCTCTGATGCAGGAACCCTTCAGGCGGAGGTGTTCCGGATATTGACGATGGTACGCCGCACCCGCCGGCCGTCGGAGCGGGTGTATTCCGTTGCGGCAAATTCAAGACGGTTTTCGGCAAAGAGCCGGATGCATTCCGGATACAGTTCCCATTCCTCCGCCAGCCCTTTTTCCCGGACCGATTCCAGGGTATCTTCCGAGGTGATGGGAAAGGACCGCTGTCCGATGATGGGCCCGGTATCTTCCCCGTAATCGATGAAATGGACGGTGCAGCCGCCGATTTTGCAGCCGTACCGGAAGGTGTCGCCGTAACCGTCGGTCCCCGGAAAGGCGGGAAGAAGGGAGGGATGGATGTTGATGATCCGGGGCAGATCGCTATCCCTGTTGACCCGGTCGATAAAGTAGGGGGTCAGGGTCCGCATGAAACCGGCCAGGGCCAGAAGATCGAATTCGTAGCGGTTCATCCGTTCCAGCAGTTCGGCCTCGGCAATGGCCCGGGAGAGGAAAAACCCCTTGGCCCGCTCCCCCTCTACCGGGGCGAAAATTGTCTGGCGGGATAACACTTCGCCCATATCAAAACCGGCCGGGGGCGACATCGAAGTCGGATCCGCCTTCAGCCGGCGGATAATGGCGCGGTAATCCACAGAGAAGGACGGAATGCCGTGTCGTGTCGCCCGTTCCAGGCCGGGCGCTTCCGCCCTGTCCGATCCGACAAAAACCACTTCGCCGTTGATGTTTCCTGTTTCACAGGCGTCGATAATGGCCTGCAGATTTGTACCACCGCCGGAGATCAGGGCGCCGATGCGGATTTTTCTGCTCATAACGTGCCTCCTTGTATGATCGAAAACCGATACCTGACCTGAATCTGTACCAGAAACGGTCTCTCAGGTCAATCCTGCAGCGTCCGCCCGGCCTGCCGGTTTTTACTGGTTC